>NZ_JBKGHJ010001139.1:0-809 GCF_046520365.1 Corallococcus sp. 4LFB | reverse complement strand
CCCGGCGCAGCGCCGCCATGGCGCTCTCCGTGTGCATGTGCGCCAGCGCGTCCACCACCGCCACGCGCACCTGGCCCGCGTCGTCGTTGGCCAGCGCGACGATGGCGTCCGCGGCGGCCTCCTCGTTGAGCTTCCCCAGCGACTGGCACGCGTAGTAGCGCACCCACGGGTCGCGGTCGTTCAGGCCGCCCAGCAGCGTGGAGGTGATGCGCGCCTGCTTGTCCGTCTGGCCCAGCGCGCGCATGGCGGTGGCGCGCGTGCGCTCCGACTCGTGGCTCGCCGCGACCAGCAGCGCGTCCACCGCGCGCGGGTCGTCGATGAAGGGCAGGCCGTAGATGGCCGCGTCGCGCAGCCGCTCGTCCGGGTCCCGCATGGCCAGGAGCAGCGCGTCCAGGCCGCGCGCGTAGCCGAAGTACGCCACGATGCGCAGCGCCGCCCGCCGCTGGCGCGCGTCCGAGGACCGCGCCGCCTCCAGCGCCAGCGTCTCCGTCGTCTCGCTGCCCAGCGACTGGATGGCGCCCACCACCGCCTGCGACACGCGGGGGTCCTCGTCCGACAGCCGCGCGAACAGGGACGGCACCGCGGACGTGTCGCCAATGCGCGACAGCGTCTCCGCCGCCAGCGCGCGCACCGTCGCGTCCCGGTCCTCCCAGGCACAACAGCACGTCCGGCACCGCCGCGGAGCGCTTGCCCACGAGCGGCAGCAGCACCCGCCTGCGCGAGCTGTCCCCCTCGCGCAGCGACTGCAGTATCTGCGCGTCCGCCTCCGCGCCCAGCTCTCCCAGGCCCGCCGCGGCCGCGCGCGACAC
>NZ_JBKGHJ010001138.1:0-819 GCF_046520365.1 Corallococcus sp. 4LFB | reverse complement strand
GCGCCCGCGAACGCGACGCGCTCCAGGCCGAGCGCGCGGAGGCCTTCGGGCTCTACGACACCGGCCACAAGGCGGACGGCGACCGGACCTGGGCGAAGGTGGCCGGGCGGGGGGCCCAGCTCTCCCACCACTTCGACGCCGTGGCGGACCGGCTGGAGCGCGCGCTGGCGCTGGCCCCCACCCGCACCGACGTGCGCGAAGCGCTGGCGGACTTCCTCTACGAGCGCGCCCTGTGGGCCGAAAGCGAGCGTGAGCCCGTGCTGCCCGCGCTGCTCCAGCGCCTGCGCCTCTACGACGTCGACGGCGAGCGCTGGGGCCGCTGGAACACGCCCGCGCACCTGTCCCTCCAGGTGGACGCGCCCGGGGCTCCGCGGAGCTGCGCCCCGTGTCGCGCGAGGCCGGCGGGCCGGAGGTCCTGGGCGAGCCCTGCCGTCCCCGGGCGCGCTGCCTGGGCCGACGTCGCCGTGCCTCCGGGGAGCTACCAGCTCACCGTGCGCGCGCCGGGCCACGAGGACTCCGTGCAGCCGCTGCTCCTGACGCGCGGGGAGTCGCGGCGCGTCGTCCTGCCGCTCGTCCGCGAGGGCTCGCTCCCGCCGGGGTTCGCCTACGTGCCGCCGGGCGACGTGCGCTTCGGCACGCCGCCGAGTCCAGCGTGCGCGACTTCCTCAACCGCCACCCCGCTGCACACGGTGCCCGTGCAGGGCTTCCTCATCGCCCGGCACGAGACGACGTACGCGGACTGGCTCCCAGTTCCTGGAGGCCCTGCCCCCGGCGGGCGCGCGCGCCGCGCCACGCCCCACGTGGGCACGGCGGCTACGC
>NZ_JBKGHJ010001137.1:0-826 GCF_046520365.1 Corallococcus sp. 4LFB | reverse complement strand
CGGATCCGCTGGACCGCTGGCAGGCGGCGACGGAGCTGGGGCAGCACGTCTCCGTGCGCGCGGTGGATCCGCTGCTGGAGGCGCTGCGCACGGCGCGCAACCCGTTGATCCGCCAGAACGCGCTGGCGTCGCTGCGCTCGGTGCTCTCCGCGCTGCCCGCCCCCGTGGCCGCCTATGAAATCGCGGTGCGGCTGGAGTCCCTGCGCGAGCGCGCCAGCAGCCCGGAGCTGTACATCTCCGTCGCGGCGCTCCTGGACCTGGGCGGCCAGCTGGAGCAGGCCGCCAGCCAGTACCAGCGCGTCTATGAGTCCGGCGGCACGGATCCGCTGGTGCTCTGGCGCTGGGTGCAGCTGCGCGAGCAGCGCCACCAGGCGTTCTCCTCCGCGGTGGCCGCCCGGCAGCTCGCGGTGTGGGCCCAGACGACGGCGCGCGAGGAGACCGTGTCGGCGGAGGGTGGGGTGCCCCTGGCGTCGGCCCGGCAGCTGTGCGCGGCGGTGGTGGACGCGCGCTTCGCGGCCCAGGCCATCGCCCGGGTCCGCAAGGAGAAGACGGAGTTCCCGGAGGACCTGGAGACCTTCGAGCGGACCGCCCAGGACGCGGTGCGGCTCGCGGAGGCGAAGCTCGCGGACGCGGAGCTGCTCCTGCGCCAGCAGCACCCCGGCGTCCGCACCTGCGCGGATCAGCAGGTGGCCGAGCGCCTGTCGCAGGGCGTGAAGGAGCGCACCCAGGCGCTCCAGCAGGTATCGAGCGCGAAGCTGCCGAAGCCCGTGGGCACGCTGCTGCTGGAGCTGGCCCGCGAGCGCGATCCCTCGCCGGAGGTCGCGCC
>NZ_JBKGHJ010001136.1:0-831 GCF_046520365.1 Corallococcus sp. 4LFB | reverse complement strand
AGTACATGGTGCCCTCCGCCTTCCTCGTCCTGGAGGCCCTCCCCCTCAACGCCAATGGCAAGGTGGACCGCAAGGCCCTGCCTGTCCCTGACGCCTCGCCCCTCGCGGACTTCGTTGCCCCGCGCAACGCCACCGAGGAGAAGCTCGCCGAAGTCTTCGCCCACGTCCTGCGCGTGGAGCGCGTGGGCATTCACTCCGACTTCTTCTCCCTCGGGGGCCACTCGCTGCTGGCCACCCAGCTCGTCTCCCGCGTCCGCGCCGCCTTCGGCGCGGAAGTGCCCCTGCGCGCCCTCTTCGAAGCCCCCACCGTCGCCGCCCTCGCGGAGCGTCTGCGCACCGCCACCTCCGGCCCCCGGCTGCCGCCGCTTGCCCGCGCCACCCACGAAGGCCCGCCGCCTCTCTCCTTCGCCCAGCAGCGGCTGTGGCTCCTGGACCAACTCCAGCCGGGCAGCGCCGCGTACAACATCCCCGCCGCCCTTCGGCTGAAGGGCCAGGTGGACGTCGAAGCCCTGCGCCGCGCCTTCGAGGCCCTCGTCGCCCGGCACGAGACGCTGCGCACCACCCTCGTCCAGCACCAGGGCCAGCCCGCTCAGCGCATCCACTCGCCCTCGGCGTGGACGCTGCCCGTGCTCGACGTGCCCTCCCTGCCTGAAGCGCAGCGGGATGAAGAGGCGCGGCGCCTCGCGAACCTGGAAGCACGCCGACCCTTCGATTTGGAAGCCGGTCCGCTCTTGCGCACGTCCCTCGTGCGCCTGGGTGACGCGGAGCACCTGCTCCTGGTGACGATGCACCACATCGTCTCCGACGGCTGGTCCATGGGCGTCCTCGTCC
>NZ_JBKGHJ010001135.1:0-833 GCF_046520365.1 Corallococcus sp. 4LFB | reverse complement strand
CGGCGCCCAGCCGGTCCAGGCCGCCCGCGCTCCTCCGCCAGCGCGCGCACCACCTCCACCAGCAGGAAGGGGTTGCCCTCCGACTCGCGGCGCAGCAGGTCCACCACGTCGGGCCGGCGGCCGACGGCGCCCAGCATGGACTCGCCCAGCTGGGCGATCTCCTCCGCGTCCAGCCGGAGCAGCCGCAGCATCCGGGGGCCGGACAGGCGCTCGGGGAGCTGCGGGGCCTCGTCGTCGCGGAAGCTCGCGAGCAGGAGCAGCGGCAGCCCCGGCGCCCTCGCCGCCAGCTGCGCCAGGAGCTGGAGGGACTCCGCGTGCGCCTGGTGCAGGTCCTCCAGGATGACCACGGTGGGCTGCGACAGGCGGGCGAAGAGGTCCTCCACCGTCTGGTGCAGGCGCAGCTGCGCCATGTCCGCGTCCAGCTCCGGGGCGGCCGGCACCTCGCGGCCCAGCAGCGCCTCCAGGTCCGGCACCAGCGGCCGGAGCACGCGCGCCTCGCGGTCGGACAGCTCCGTGAGCATGGGCAGCCAGCGCAGCACCGCGCGCCACTCCTGGTACGGCACGCCGCCGGTGTCCACCGCCTGGCCGCGCAGCACCACCGCGCCGCGCACCAGCGCCAGCGCGCGCACCTCCTCCAGGAGGCGCGACTTGCCCACGCCGCTCTCCCCGCCAATGAGCCACGCGCCGCCCTGCCCCGCCGAGCACCGCGTCGAGCACGTCCGTCAGCTGCTCGCGCTCCTTCACGCGCCCCACGAAGCGCGCGGACTGGAGGAAGCTCTCGCGCGTGGCGGCGGACTCGGAGGGCGGGGGCTCGCCCACGGCGGCGCACGAGC
>NZ_JBKGHJ010001134.1:0-840 GCF_046520365.1 Corallococcus sp. 4LFB | reverse complement strand
CCCACGACCACGCCGCCGTCCCCGGCGGCCGCGGCGCGCAGCCCCGGCAAGGGAGACCCCTTCGCGGAGCCCGCCGAGCCCCGGCTGCCCATGGGCGGTTCGCCCGAGGACAAGCTGGAGTTCTTCCGGGGCATCCTGAAGCAGAAGACGGAGACCCTGGCCCGGGCGCGCGCGCTGTACGCCGAGCGCGAGGGCGAGGTGACGCAGCTCAAGGCCGCGCTGGAGAAGGCGCGCAAGGAAGGCGGCGGCGCGGGCGCTCCGGCGCGCTCTGCCCAGGACGAGCAGCGGCTGCAGCTGGCCCAGGCGAAGCTCGCCTCGCTGGAGGCGGAGCTCGCCGCGTCGGAGGCGGACCGCAAGGACCTCACGCGCGCGCTGGCGGAGGTGGAGTCGGAGCTCCCCCGGCTGACGGAGGAGCTCCACGCCGAACGCGAATCGCGCGGGGCGATGGCGGAGGAGCTGGTCGGCGCGAAGGAGGCGCTGGGGCTCGCGCAGGACCGCGTGGCGGAGCTGGCCTCCGGCAAGTCGGAGGCGCAGGGCGCGCTGGAGGCGGTCCAGGAGCAGTACCAGTCGGTGCTCGCGGACGTGGAGCGGCTGACCGCCGAGCGCGACGCGCAGGCCTTGGCCATCAGCCAGCTGGAGACGGCGCTCGCGGAGGCGAAGGGCGCGATGGGCGCCCTGGAGAGCGAGAGCGACTGGTCGCGCAGCTCGCTGGAGGAGGCGCACGCCCACGCGAAGGGGCTGGAGGCGAGCGGGACGCCGCGCGCCGGCAGCTCGCGGTGGTGGAGGACGGGCTCAAGACGCTCCAGACGCAGGTGACGGAGCTGGAGCGCGCGCTCGCGC
>NZ_JBKGHJ010001133.1:0-849 GCF_046520365.1 Corallococcus sp. 4LFB | reverse complement strand
CGCGAGCCGGGCGTTCGCCTCGCGCAGCGCCTCCAGCTGCGAGCGCGTGAGGGCCTGCTCCTGGCGCAGCGCCTCCGCCATGCGCCGCAGCTCGCGCTGGATGCGCGACAGGAACGGCCCGCCCTGCCCGGAGAGCGGCACGTCCAGCTGCAGCCGGCCCAGCTGCTCCACGGACTTCTCCATGGCGCGCAGCGGGCGCCCCACCGCCAGGTACAGCACGCCGTAGGCCAGGACCGTCAGCACCAGCAGGTCCAGCCCCAGCGCCAGCGGCAGGAAGGCGCGGATCCGCGCCAGGCCCTCCATGTCCAGCGACCCCGGCAGCGCCAGCCGCGCGCGGTGTCCAGGAGGCGGATCAACACCGGCTGCAGCGTCAGCCACGACAGGCCCGTGGACAGCGACCCCAGCAGGAACGCCACGCTGGCGATGCGCCACTTCATCCCGGCACCGGCCCGAGCCCCCTCACCGCGTCCCCCCGAGCATCAGCGCCACCTCCACCGGCAGCACGCGCATCAGCCACGGCCCCAGCAGCATCACCTCCAGCCCCGCCAGCGCCAGCCACGGGCCGAAGGGGATGTTGGTGGGACCGGGGACCCACTCCTCCTCCTCCCCCGCCTCGTCCAGCTCCGCGTCCGGGATGGGCTGGAAGAGCAGGCACCAGGGGACGAGCACCGCCCGCTTCCACAGGGGCAGGCCGGGCTTCGTGAAGTCCCACGTCATCGTGGGCTCGGGCGCCTCTTCCTCCGCCGGGGCCTCCGGAGCCGGGGTGAGGGCCGCGTCGGCCTCCGGGCCCTGGGGCGGATGCGGATGCGGAGGCGCCGCGCCGCCGGCCACGGCCTCCTCCGGCGGCGG
>NZ_JBKGHJ010001132.1:0-850 GCF_046520365.1 Corallococcus sp. 4LFB | reverse complement strand
GCCACCACCGTGTCCACGCTGGGGAGGGTGACCGGGTGCCCGGCCTGCCTGGCGCCGGCGGGGGCCTCCGTGAAGTCCAGGCGCAGCACGGCGAAGCCCCGCGACACCAGCGCGCGCGCCAGCCGCTCCGGCCCGGGCGAGTGGCCCAGGCACGCGAAGCACGACACCTGCACCGCGGAGGCCGCGGGGACGCCGGCAGGCAGCTCCAGCCATCCCTCGCCGCCGGGGAAGGAGACGGCCCGCACCGGCATCTAGAAGTCCACCAGCGCCTCGGCGATCCAGACGCCCTCCGGCCCCTGGCGCACGGACACGTCCGTGAGCGCCGCGCCCGTCAGCGCCACGTGGGGGCCGTGGCGCGCCTGGCCCGCGCGCTCGCCGAAGCCGTGGCCAAAGAGGTTCAGCCCGTCCAGGCGCACCGCGAAGCACTGGAAGCGCAGGCGCCGGCCGGCCATCGCGCCCACCACCGCCCGCAGCCAGTCCGCGAGCAGCTGGTCGTGGTCCACCGACTGGCAGGTCATCTCCAGCTCCTCGTGCGCCTCCACGCTCCGGGGGTCCGTCACCAGCGCGGAGAGCCCGAGCGCCGCCATCTCGAAGGCCTGCTCCATGGAGCGGCCCACGCCCCGCACCCCGAGCAGCTCGGCGCGCGTGAAGTGCTCCCAGTGCGTCCGGGGCCTGCGGTCCTCCGCATGCAAGGTTTCGACGTCCATACGTCCTCCTCGTGTCCTCGTCGTGCCGTGTTGCACGCCCGCGCCAGCCGCCCGCGGGCCATCCGTCAGAACCACCACCCGCCCGCCACGTCCGGCGCCGCGCTCCCGGTCCGCGCGGGGCCGGCCTCCCGGGCGCGCGTGAG
>NZ_JBKGHJ010001131.1:0-852 GCF_046520365.1 Corallococcus sp. 4LFB | reverse complement strand
GCGGCGCCAGCGGCGGGTGCTTCGCGGCGAGCAGCGCGAGCACGTCCGACACGCGCGCCCCGGGGGGCACGTCCAACGACTCGCGCGACAGGCCCGCGCGCTCGCGGGCCGCGGCGAAGTACAGCACCGTGACGGACATGGCCTTGGCGCCTCCTGGCGTGTGCCTACCGCTCGCGCAGCACGACGCGGCCCTGGAGCCGGCCGCCGCCTTCCGCGGGGGAGAAGTCGAGGAACCCGTACTCGAACGGGGTGAGCCGCTCCAGGAGCGCGGACACGAAGACCTGGCTCGCCAGCAGCTGCCCCGTGCCGACGCCCGGCACCTCACGCACCCCGGCGAGGTCCGCCCGCAGCCGCCCCATGTCCACCATCAGCGACAGGTGGCCCGGGCCGAAGGCCTCCGCGCCGAAGCGCGTGCGCAGCGTCGCGCCCACGTCGCCCGTCTCGCGGCCGGCGAGCACCTCGCCCGCCTCCAGCGTGGCGCGCTCCGGGGTGAGCGTGAGCGACACCGGCTGCTCCAGCAGCCGCGTGCGGAAGCGCGTGGTGCTGCCCTGCGCCTCCTTCTGGAAGACGAGCGCGTTGTCCTGCAGCTGCTTCTGGATGAGCTGGAGCACCGGCTCCACGGACGTGAGCCCCGCCTCCATCACCACGGTGCCCTTCGGGGCCGGGCGCTGGTCCCGGATGAAGCTCCGGAAGAAGGCCGCGGCGTCGAAGTAGACGAGCATCGCCACGTCGCCGCGCAGCGCCTTCAACAGCGGCTCCGCGTCCAGCCCCTGCTTGCGCCAGCGCTCCAGCGTCCGCTGCCGCCGGGGCGACTCCGGAGCCCCGAACACCAGCCGCGCCAGCTCCTCCGGG
>NZ_JBKGHJ010001130.1:0-855 GCF_046520365.1 Corallococcus sp. 4LFB | reverse complement strand
CAGGACGTTGAACGCCGCCAGGAGCACGGAGAACAGCGTGCGGCCCTCGCGCAGGGCCACGAGCTTGAGGCGCTGGACGAGCGGGAGCGGCAACAGCAACTCGTAACGAGCCCCCCGGCCATCGGGCTGCGCCTGACGTGGCCGGTCCGTGGGCAGCTCCAGCACGGCGTGCGGATCCAACCGCTGACGCCAGTACGACAGCTGCGCTTCGAGCGCGTCCCCCCGCATCCACTGGCGCTGCCACGCGGCATAGTCCGCGTACTGCAAGCGCAGCGGCGTCAGGGCCGGGGCCTGGCCGGACGCGAAGGCCCGGTACAGCTCCGCCACCTCGCGGACGAGCACCCCCAGGGACCAGCCGTCGGACACGATGTGGTGGATCGTCAGGAGCAGCAGGTGCTCCTGCTCCTCCAGGACCAGGAGGGCCGCGCGCACCAGGGGGCCGGTGGTGAGCGCGAAGGGGCGAAGGGCCTCGGCGGTGGCGCGGTGGCGTGCCTCGGCTTGACGCTCTTCGTGCGGCAGGGAGCGCAGGTCGGTGAGGTCCAGCGTCAGTGCCGAGGGCGGCGCGATGAGCTGCACGGGGCCTTCGGGCGTGTCGCGGAACGTGGTGCGCAGGGCCTCGTGCCGGTGCATCAGCGCTTCGAGCCCGCGGCGCAGGGACTCGACGTCCAGCGCTCCGGACAGCCGCAGGGCGACGGGCATGTTGTACGTGGCCGTCCCGGGCTCCAGCTGATCAATCAGCCACAGCCGCTGCTGGGCGAAGGACAGCGGCGGGGCCTCCTCGCGCGGCACCGGCACCAGGGGCGGCAACCCGGACGCCGGCTCCGGACGTGCCGGCCGCGTCGAGGTGCCGCGCGA
>NZ_JBKGHJ010000112.1:0-19154 GCF_046520365.1 Corallococcus sp. 4LFB | reverse complement strand
CGCGCGGGCCTGGAGTCGGGCAAGTACACCGCGCGCGGGCTGACGGAGGCCTACCTCGGGCGCATCCGGGCGCTGGACCGCACCGGGGACCTGCCGCTGTGCTCGGTCATCGAGCTGAACCCGGACGCGCTCACGCTGGCGGACGCGCTGGACGCCGAGCGCAAGGCGAAGGGCGCGCGCGGGCCGCTGCACGGCATCCCCGTGCTCATCAAGGACAACATCGCCACGGCCGACAAGATGCAGACCACCGCGGGCTCGCTCGCGCTGGTGGGCGGTGTCCCCCCGCGTGACGCCTTCATCGTGGAGCGGCTGCGCGCCGCCGGCGCCGTCCTCCTGGGCAAGACGAACCTCAGCGAGTGGGCCAACTTCCGCTCCACGCACTCCACCAGCGGCTGGAGCGGACGCGGCGGCCTGTGCCGCAACCCCTATGCGCTGGACCGGACCCCCTCCGGTTCAAGCTCCGGCTCGGGCGCGGCCACCGCGGCCAGCTTCTGCGCCGTGTCGGTGGGCACGGAGACGGACGGCTCCATCGTCTCGCCCGCGTCCGCGTGCTCGCTGGTGGGCTTGAAGCCCACGGTGGGGCTCGTCAGCCGCGCGGGCATCATCCCCATCTCCTCGACCCAGGACACCGCGGGCCCCATGACGCGCACCGTGGCGGACGCCGCGGCGCTGCTGGGCGTGCTCGCGGGCGAGGACCCACGCGACGCGGCCACCGCCGCGAGCAAGGGCCGCGCCCACCCGGACTACACGAAGTTCCTCGACCCCCAGGGGCTCAAGGGTGCGCGCATCGGTGTGCCGCGCGAGCGGCTCTTCGGCTACCACCCGGCCACGGACGCCCTCGTGGAGCGCGCGCTCGAGGTGATGAAGGCGCAAGGGGCCGTGCTGGTGGACCCGGTGACGCTGCCCAACATGGCGAAGCTCGACGAGCCGGAGCTGGAGGTGATGCTGTACGAGTTCAAGGCGGGCCTGGAGGCCTGGCTCGCACAGCTCGGCGAGGGCGCCCCCGTGCGGACGCTCGCGGACCTCATCGCCTTCAACGAGAAGCACCGCGAGCGCGAGATGCCGTACTTCGGCCAGGAGCTGCTGCTCCAGGCGCGGAAGAAGGGCCCGCTCACCGACGCCGCCTACAAGAAGGCGCTCGCGGCGTGCCGCCGGTACTCGCGCGCCGAGGGCCTGGACGCGGTGATGAACCAGCACAAGCTGGATGCGCTCGTGGCGCCGACCCAGGCGCCGGCGGGCCCCATCGACCTGGTGCTGGGCGACCACTGGCTGGGCAGCAGCTCCACGCCCGCCGCCGTGTCTGGCTATCCCAGCATCACGGTGCCCGCGGGCGACGTGCACGGGCTGCCGGTGGGGGTGTCCTTCATCGGCCGCGCGTGGAGCGAGCCCGTGCTGCTCAAGCTCGCCTACGCCTACGAGCAGGCCTCGCACGCGCGGCGCAAGCCCACCTTCGCCCGGAGCGTGGACCTGCGCGGCGCGTAGCGCGTCAGCAGCCCGCGGGCCTCTGGCTGATGGCGTAGAGGAACATCGCGAAGTTGGCCAGGAGCTGGAGGATGACGATGGCGACGTAGGCGCCTCCGGTGGCCCACAGCGCGGCGACCTGGACCATCAGCAGGGCGCAGTTGGCGGCGACGGTGAACCAGCTGCCCGTCAGCACGGCGCCGAAGATCTTCCCCAGCGTTCCGGCCGAGTAGAACGCCTTGATGATCCGGATGATGCTGTCGGCGTCCAGGGTGGCGCTCTCCGCCACGTCCTTCACCGCGTAGAGCAGCGGGGTGCTCTCCGTGACGGCCTCCGTGATGGGGGAGATGAGCCTGGCTCCGGCGAAGCCCACGCCGAACGCCGCCAGCAGCATGGAGAAGCCGGTCGCGGCCACGGTGACGATCCACCCGACGCACGGGCTGATGGCCGCGGTCAGCTGCATCCGGCCGGCCTCCACCTTGCCTCGCGCGGTGTGGTGGAAGAAGACGAACTGGTCCCCCTGCACCTCGCCGGTGAAGGCGCCCACGGGCGCGCCGCCGGAGGCGCCCACCCGCGCCAGTCCCTGGTACAGGTTGTCGCGGGAGAGCGACCGGAACTGCTCGCGCATCGACTCGGGCAGGGTGGCCACGAGGGGTTCCAGGGAGGCGAGGAGGCTCTTCGCCTGATCCTGCGTCACCAGCGTCTGCTCGGGGAAGGCCACCGGCTGCGCGAAGCTCAGCTGCGCCGAGGGCAACGGCGGGTCGGCCTTCAACTGCTGCGTCGAGCTGGCCACGCCGGGCGGCGGCGTGGAGTCCGAGGGCAGGGTCGCGACGAGCGCCGGGGTGGCCGTGTTCTGGAACAGCGGCGGGTTGCCCGTCACCTGGTTGGCCAGGGCAAGACCGTTCCATGCGTAGTACGCCACGCAGCCGTCGACGTCGCTGGGGTCCTGCGACATGTACTGCTGCACCTCGCTGGCGGTGAGCGCCCGGGACCAGAGCCCCGCGGCCTGGAGGTGCCCCTGGAAGTTGTAGGCGATCCCGCCCGGCGAATCGGACTTGAACTGGGAGCCGAACAGCCAGACCGGCTGCTCCAGCGTGGGCATGACGACCCCGGGGATGGTCAAGGCGAGCTGGCCGTCCTGATAGAGGGTCAGCAGGCCGCCGTCGTAGGTGGCGGCCAGGTGGTGCCACCCGCCGGGGGGCAGCTGCGAGAGGCGGCCCCAGCCCCCTCCGCCGGAGGGGGCGTGCACGTCGACCGTGAGGTCGTACGCGCCGTTGCTCCAGGAGAGGCCCAGCATGAAGCCCTGGTTGCTGACGCTGTCCATGCACGAGAACAGGGCGTGCGTGTCGGATTGGTAGGGTGAGGAAGCGTCGAGGTTGAACCACGCCTGCACGCTGAAGGGGCCGCCGTTCGCCACCGCCGTGAGGTTGTCGCGGGGCGAGGGTTGCACCGCCGCGTTCACCAGCCGCAGCGACGGGGCCAGCATCACCACCTGCGCCCCATTCAAGAGGCTGGCGTTGCCCAGGTTGCGGCCGGAGACGTCAACGCTGGCGCCGTCGCTGAAGCTGTAGCAGGCGACGAGCGTCGGGTCCGGCTGCGGCACGTCCCACACCGGCTTGAGCTGGTCTCCGGACCGCGCGGCGGACCAGAAGGCGACGTTGAAGAACTGCGCGTCGCTGCTCGTGCCCAGGACGAACGGGGTGTTGCTCCGGCCGAGGTTGGCCTGGGTCCCCTGGATGAGGACCGTGCCGTCCACGTACACCGTGTAGTTGCCGGCGCTGGCGCCGGTCGACTCGAAGTTGATCAGGACGTACTGCCACACGTCGGGCCGCAGCTCGAGCTCCGAGACCTGACGCGGCATGCCCGGGAGGGCGAACGACAGCCGCAGGCCGTTCAGCCCCAGGTACCAGGCGGAGCCGGAGGCCAGCAGCCTGCCGTCGTGGCTGGGAGCGCGCGGGCGCATCCAGAAGCCGATGGCGTAGGACGCGCTTCCGCTCAGGTCGAGCGGGCACTGCCCGCCCAGCGTAACGGACTGACCGAAGCCGACGTCGCCGCGCCGTATTGATACATGGGTCTCATGGTGTGGGCTCCAGGGGGAGAGGGCGGTCCGTGCCCGCGGCTGTGGCGGGCATCAGGACCGCTTCCTGGGCAAGAGCAAGGAGCGCGCCATCGCGTCCGCGCCCGCGCTCCCCTCGGAGCCGCACGGGCAAGCGCGCCGCGTGCGTTCCGGCGTCACGCGGCCGAGTCGCGCCGGGACGCAAGGTTTGGGACAGGCCCTTCCTGGAGGATCCGCCCGCTCCTTCAGCGAGGAGCGGGCGGCGAAGCCCTCGACGTCAGGGCTTCATGGCGCGGAAGACCGCGTCCACCACCTCCTGCTCGGTGGGGAACGCCAGGCCGGTCTTCCGGATGACGACCTTTCCGTCCACCGCGACTTCAAAGACCCCGGACCCGCCCTTCTTCAGCTCCGCATCCACTTCCAGCTCGTCCTTCAGCACGGCCGCCGCACGGGTGGCCCTGGGCAGGTAGCCTCAAGCGGTACAGTAGGTGATGGAGACCTTCGCGTCGGCCATGGTGTTCCTCCGGATGAGCCATGAAGAGGCTTTGCGTAAGGTTATTCGAGGAACGTGGGGCCGCCACGCTCCACCGCGCGCTGGTAGGCCGGGCGCTCGCGAATGCGGGCGAGGAAGTCCTTGAGCCGCACCATTCGCGTGGTGTCCCCGCGCGACAGGAGCGCCTCCACGGGGTAGCTCATCTGGATGTCCGCGACGCTGAACGCCTCACCGGCGAACCAGGGCGAGCGCGCGAGCTCTGCTTCAAGAAAGCCCACGTGGCGCGTGAGGTTGGGGCGCACCAGCTGTTGCTCCAGCGTGCCCCCGATCTTCCCCGTCACGGGTCGCAGGAAGAAGGGCACCGGCGCCTTGCGGATGCGCTGCGCGATGAGCGCGACCAGCAGCTGGGGCATCAGCGAGCCCTCCGCGTAGTGCAGGAAGTAGCGGTAGCGCGCTGCCTCGGGCGTCCCAGGGGGGGGCGTGAACCTGCCCCCCCCGTAGCGCTCCACGAGGTACTCGAGGATGGCCGCGGACTCCGCGACAGGGGTGTCCCCATCGGTGAGGACCGGGGACTTGCCGAGCGGGTGCACCTGGGCCAGCTCTGGCGGAGCCAGGAGCGTCTTGGGGTCCCGGGAGTAGTGGACCACCTCATAGGGCAGTCCCAGCTCTTCGAGCAGCCACAGCACCCGGTGCGACCGCGAGCGTTCGAGATGATGAACCTTGAGCATGGCGGGATATCTACCCCGCCCCTCGAGCGCGAACCAGCCTTCAGTCCCCGTCCTCGATGAGAAGGCCGAGGACGTGTTCCCAGCTCAGTAGATGCACTTGAGCCCGAGGTTCAGCACGAACGGGACACCGGTGTTGGCGTAGCTGTCCATCGTGCCCGTGGAGTAACCGAAGTACTGGCAGACCCGGGTGGTGGCCGAGCGCAGCTGCCACCACGAGGCAAACGGCGGGTTCATGCCACTGAGGAACGGGAACCGGGAGTCATTGGTGTTGACCCCGCGAACCGCCACGGAGGGGCTCGGGATGCAGACCAGTCCCATGAGATCCGCCGACACGTCCTGGTGCCCGGTGAAGAACCCCGTGTCATAAAAGGAGCCGCACTCATTATCCGCGATGGCTCCCGCGTTGTACGCAGCCTGCGAACTGAGCGAGGTGGAGCTGCCCTGCCACAGGGCCCACGCCCGCGCATCACTGCCAGAGATGTCCTGCCAGGTCACCATGTCCGAGGTGAAGCAATGAATGCCCATCAGCTCGCCGGCCTGCTCCCCGTTATACATCCCTCGCGCATAACCATAATTGGCACACACCCCCTCCGCGCTCCGGTTCGCGTAGGCCCAGTCCACGTCGGAGCGGTTCGTGATGGGATAGCCTCCCGCGGCCCGCATCGCAGCCGTCGTGTCGAACCAGACAGTCCCGGCGAAAGCCGGACCCGCGACCAGTGCGACGATGGCGGATGCAAGGGCTGTCACAAGCTTGGAAATTCGCACGGCTCCAAACATGCTTCTCTCTCCTGGAAGGAACATCGGTTGATGTTGCCAAGAGAGATACGAAGCCCTGGCGTATCCTGGTCGCCGCCAGAGGTGCATTTCCGATCAAACGTGCAATGCATTGTACGATTTCCATGGCGTCGGATTCACGGACGCACGTCATCTCGGCGGGGCCATGGGCTGTCGCGGGTGCTGTTGTCCCCTGGCAGGGTCCCCTCCCGAGGCCTCCCGGGAAGCCGCGAAGCGACCTTCCGGACAAGCCACCCCCAGCCCCGCCGGACTCCTCTCCTGAGCGCTGGGCTCCTGGCGCGGAGCCCCTATGCTCCCGCGCCATGCCCAGTCCCTACGTCATCAGGGCCGTCCAGTCCCGCGCGGAGCTCGAACAGGTCCTGGAGCTGCAACGCAGGAACCTGAAGCAGCACCTGTCCGAGGAGGAGCGGCGCACGCAGGGCTTCGTGACCGTGGCGCATGACCTGCCCACGCTGGAGCACATGCACGCGGTGGCCCCCAGCATCATCGCCCTCCAGGGCTCCGAGCTCGTGGCGTACGCCCTGGTGATGCCCCGCGAGTGCCGGACGCTCGTCCCCGTGCTGGAGCCGATGTTCGCGCTCGTCGAACAGCTCGAGGACCAGGGCCGCCCCCTCCGGGACCAGCGCTTCTACGTGATGGGGCAGATCTGCATCGACAAGGCCCACCGGGGCCAGGGCCTGTTCGACGCGCTCTACCACCAGCACCGCGAGCAGCTCCGGGGCACCTTCGACTGCGTCGTCACGGAGGTCTCCGTGCACAACCGCCGCTCCCTGCGCGCGCACGAGCGGCTGGGCTTCCGCACCCTGCACACCTACGCGGACGCCGCGGACACCTGGGCCGTGGTGCGCTGGGATTGGACCCCGCCCCCGCGGCGGCTGGAGGAGCTCGAGCGCTCCGAGCGGGTGCTCGCCGCGGCGGGGATCGGCCGCTGGTCCCGCGACCTGTCCCAGCCCCACCTCGTCTGCGACGCCATCTGCCGCGTGCACTGCGGGCTGCCCGCGGACGGCCCGGTGGACGCCGCCCAGGTCCGGGAGCGCATCCATCCCGAGGACCTGGAGCGGGTGTGGGACGCGGCCCGGCGCGCGATGGAGGAGCGGGCGCCCTTCGAGCTGCGCTTCCGGACCCGCCCGAGCGCGGAGGCCCCCTCCCGCTGGTTGCACGTCACGGGCTCCGTCTTCCACGACGCGGCCGGGCGCGCGCGGCACTTCGAGGGCATCTCGCAGGACATCACGGCCGCGCGGCAGCTGGAGGAGTCCCTGCGCCAGACGCTCATCGAGAAGAACGACTCGCTGCAGAACCTGGAGCTCATCAACCGCACGGGCCAGGCGCTGGGCGCGGAGCTGCAATTGGAGAAGCTGGTGCAGGGCGTGACGGACGCCGCCACCCAGCTCACCCGGGCCGCGTTCGGCGCGTTCTTCTACAACGTGCTGGATGAGCGCGGAAACGCATACATGCTCTACACGCTCAGCGGCGTGCCCCGGGAGGCCTTCTCGAAGTTCCCCATGCCGCGCTCCACCCGCGTCTTCGAGCCCACCTTCAAGGGCGAGGGCATCCTCCGCAGCGACGACATCACGAAGGATCCGCGCTACGGCCACAACGCGCCCCGCCAGGGCATGCCCGAGGGCCACCTCCCGGTGCGCAGCTACCTCGCGGTGCCCGTGACCTCGCGCTCGGGGGAGGTGATTGGCGGGCTGTTCTTCGGCCACCCGGCGCCTGGCGTCTTCACCGCGCGCGAGGAGCGGCTGGTGGCGGGGCTGGCGGCGCAGGTCGCCGTGGCCATGGACAACGCCCGGCTCTTCCAGCGCGTCCAGGAGGCCGTCACGTCGCGAGACACGTTCCTGTCCATCGCCTCGCACGAGCTGCGCACGCCCATCACGTCCATGAAGCTGCTGTCGCAGCACATGCGCAAGCGCATCGACGCCAACGACCCGGCGGCCTTCACCCGCGAGCGCGTCACCCGGATGGTGGGCCAGACGGAGCGCTCCATCGACCGGCTCGCCCGGCTGGTGGATGACATGCTGGACATCTCGCGCATCGCCGCGGGCCGGCTGCAGCTGCACCTGGAGCAGGTGGACCTGGGCGACCTCGCGCGCGACGTGGTGGACCGCTTCGAGCAGCAGCTCACCGGGGCGGGCCACACGCTCACGCTGCGGCTCGAGCCGGGGCTCGTGGGGCGCTGGGACCGGGTCCGGCTGGAGCAGGTGCTCGCGAACCTGCTGACCAACGCGCTCAAGTACGCGCCCGGGACGCCGCTCACGGTCAGCCTCCAGGCCCGGGACGACCACGCCGTGCTGGAGGTGGAGGACCGCGGGCCCGGCATCGCTCCGGAAGATCAACACCGCATCTTCGAGCGCTTCGAGCGGCTCGTCACCGCGAACGAGGTGAGCGGCCTGGGCCTGGGCCTCCACATCGCCCGGCACATCGTGGAGGCGCACGGGGGCCGCATCCACGTGCGGAGCGCCGTGGGCGACGGCGCCCGCTTCTTCGTCGAGCTGCCCCTGGCGGGCAGCGCCATGGCTGGCCCGGCAACGTCCGGGAACTCACTGGGCCCGCGCGAGCCTTGACAGCATCACTTCCCAGTGGGGAACGTGCGCGCCCCTCATGTGAAAGGCCCCGCGTGTCCGCCATCTCCGCCGCCCACCTCGCCACCCTGGGGTCGCTGCTGCTCGCCGCGTCCCCGGCCCGTGCCCAGGCGACCGAGCCCGAAAAGCCCCTGGAGCCCCCCACCGTCCAGCTCTCCGAGGAGGGCTTCACGTTGTCCTCCGCCGACAAGGCCTTCGTGCTGAAGATCCGCGGACAGCTCCAGGCGGACGGCCGCTTCTACGTGGCGGACTCGGACCGGAGCGGAACGAACACGTTCCTCATCCGGCGCCTGCGCCCCTTCCTGGACGGGACGCTGTTCGGCTTCGTGGACTTCCGGCTCATGCCGGACTTCGGCGTCAATCAGCCGCTCGTCCAGGACGCGTACATCGACCTGCACCCCGTCGAGTGGCTCCGCCTGCGCGCCGGCCGCTTCAAGACGCCCTTCGGACTGGAGCTGCTCCAGGCCAACACGGACGTCCCCTTCATCGAGCGCTCGCTCACCTTCGATCTGGTCCCCGTCCGTGACTCGGGCCTGCAGCTGCACGGCGACATCGCCGGGGGGCGCCTCCACTATGCGTTCGCGGTGGTCAACGGAGACCCCGACGGCACCAGCATCGACGTCAACACCGACGACAGCTTCGACCTGGTGGCCCGCGTCTTCGCCCAGCCTTTCAAGGGCGATACGTCCTCGGCGCTCCAGGGCCTGGGCCTGGGCGTCGCCGTCTCCCGGGGCCTCCAGTTCGGCACGCCCTCCGCCACGACCTCCGCGACCGGCCTGGTGCCCAAGCGCAGCACCGGCCAGGAGATCATCTTCAGCTACCTGAACAACGGCGCCACCGGACCGACCACCATTGCGGACGGAGAGCACGTGCGCCTCTCGCCCCAGGGCCACTTCTACTGGGGCCCGGTGGGGCTGCTCGCGGAGTACGTCCTGTCGTCGCAGGAGGTGAGCATCGGTGACCAGCGCGCGCGCCTGCGACACCACGCGTGGCAGGCGTATGCGTCGTATGTGCTGGGCGGGGACGCGTCCTTCACGGGCCCCAAGCCCCGCCGTCCCTTCGACCCCAGGACGGGCCAGGGCGGCGCGCTGGAGCTCTCCGTGCGCTACCAGGGCCTGGACATGGACGACGACGCGTTCCCTGTCTTCGCGGACCCGACCCGCTCCGTGAGCCGGGCCCGGGGCTTCGGTGTCGCCACGCTGTTTGCCTTCAACCGGCGCGTGCGCGTCGCGTTGAACTACCACCGCACGGACTTCGTGGGCGGGGCCGTGGAAGGTGACAGGGAAGCGGAGAACGTCGTCATGTCCCGCTTCCAGGTCGCCTTCTGAGGCACGGGCTCAGGGCTCGGCCTGCGGCTGCAGCGTCCAGGTGAAGGTGGTGTCCGAGAAGGGGTACGTCCCGGACAGCTCGCCGTTGGGCTTCGCGAGCGGCGGTGCTGTTCCGTCGTCCGTGAAGAGGATGTTTCCGGGGGCATCCTTCATGGGCCCCTTGCAGTCCGGGCCGCCGCTGACGGCGATGTCCACGATGCGTCCATCCGAGAGCGCGGACGTGTACGCGCGCGACGGGTGCGACAGCCATTCCTGGGTAGCGGGATCCGGTGACTTCAGCTCGTTGAAGGGGTTCATCAGCATCACCCCGCCCGAGGGGCCCAGCGAGTACTTCGTGGGCCCGTGCGTGTACCGGCACCCGCCGGACGTGTAGTCCACGTCGAGCGTGAAGTCGCCGGTGGGGGGCATGACCATGAACGCGCCCAGCCGCTTCGTGTGCGGCAGGTTCGGATGGTCGTAGTCCGCGGTCGCGAAGGCTCCCAGCACCTGGAACTCCAAGTTCGTCTCGAGGAGGTGCCGGCCCGTCCAGCCCACTTTCACCAGGACCGCCTTCGTGGTGCCCTTGTACTTCCAGCAGCCCAGGTTGCTGCGCTTGAGGTAGGGCGTCTTCTGCGCCTTCAGGCTCCCACCGCCACCGGGCTCGAACTTCGCGTTGCTGGTGATGATGATCAGGTCCTGGGCCCGCTGCGACTTCATGTCGCGGCAGAGGCCCACGTATTCGTAATTGCTCCAGTCCTCCTCGTGCCACGTCCCGCTCGCGTCGTTCCAGAGCGCGAGCACCTTCACCGGCTCCTGCGACTCGGTGATGTTCTTGAACCACCCGTTGTGGAAGATCATCGTGCGGGTGTTCGGGTCGCTGAACGTGAAGTGCTCGTAGTGGCTGGACAGGTTCTTCAGCTCGTCGTGGAGGTCTTCCCTGTGCTCGGGCGCACCGGCCAGATCGCCGTTGAGCGCGGTGGACTTCACCTTCTCCGTGAGCTGGTCCCACTTCGCGAAGGACTCCGCCTTGGCGTCGATGGGCGCCTGGTTCCAGAGCACCTTCGCGAACTCCGGCCAGGTCTTCTCCAGCCTGCCGGGGACGGCGGCGTCCACCGCGGTGAGGCTGGAGGTCTCCGTGGTCAGCTTCTGCAGCGCCGCCACCACGACGTTCGGGCCGTGCTTCTTCGCCAGGAACTGGAAGAACAGGTAGGCGCCGTAGTCGCGCGCCGCCGAGCTGCCCGCCGCCGCAGAGGTGCAGTGCCCCGGGGAGCGGTCCTCCAGGGGCAGGTCCGGGCTGCTCATGAAGCAGTCGGCGTAGTCGTGCTCCAGCTGAGGCTTCTGCCCATACACCTGGTCGATGGCCCAGTTCGCGGTCGCATCGCGGATCCATCCGTAGTCACGCTGCGGACCCTTCGTCTTGTAGGACCACTGGATGGCGTGCATCAGCTCGTGCGTCGCCGCGCCCTTGAGGTCGTCACCGGCGAGCCCATCCCACAGCAGGATGTAGGTGGGAGCCTGGGTGTTGTCGAAACCCTCCGGAAGCGTCAGGCCCCGGCCGGCCATGTTGGGGGTCAGGTAGATGTCGAGCTGGGGGCTTCCTCCGTTGCAGCTCGCGGAGGACTGGTCGGTGAGGGGCTCCTTGAGTCCCAGCGCCATCAGCTTCGGCCAGATCTCCTTCTCAATCGCGTCGTCGAGGAGGACGGCCTGCTCGCGCTGTCCCTTGACGGTGAACTGGTACCAGACCTTCACCTTCGAGAAGGTCTTGGAAGGGGAGTCCCACCTGTCCGTGCTGGGCCGGCAGGTGGGCCGCGCCAGGCTGCGCAGCCGGGCGTCGGGCAGGGGCGCGTTGAGCCAGCTGCCCGGGTCGTCCGGACGCAGCAGGTACATCCCGAGCGCTTCCTGCATCGGCGCGGAGAGGTCATCGAAGTGTGAGTGCAGGTCTTCCAGCGGGGTGACGTCGAAGCCCGGCTCGACCCGGGCCTTGTACTGGAGGGGTAGGCGGGGATCGCTGAACGCGGCGTATACCCGGTAGGCCAGCAGCTCCTCGTCGTTGATGAGGCCCGCCTCGTGCGCGGAGGTGAGGACCTCGTCGCTGGACGGGAGGGACGCGTCGCCCGGCAGCACGACCACCGACAGGGTCGTGCTCACCGCGCCCACCCTGGCGGTGATGACCGTGCCGCCGGGGGCAACGCCCGTCACCCGGCCGTCGGTCACGGTGGCGTACTCGGGCAGGTAGGAGGACCAGGTCACCTGGACGTTCCGGAGCGCGTGACCGCTGTCGTCGAGCGCCAACGCGGCCAGGGTCAGCGTCTCGCCCACCAGGAGCGTCGCCCCGTTCGGATTGAGGGTGAGCGCGGCGACCTTGCCGTCGTCCTCCCCAGGCGTCGGCTCAGGCTCGGTGGAACCGCAGGCGAGAACGAGCGTGAACAGGCACAACGCGAGCCAGCGGGCTCCACGAAACACAGGCATTTTCAGGCCTCGAAATGTCGAGCCGCGGGGCGCGGGCGACAACGAGACTTTATCGCCTTGGCTCCGGGTGGAGTTTCCTCAAGATAACAAAATATCACTTGGCGGATTGGTGGCTGTCGTTGACTGGGGAGCAACAGTTGCCTGACAGGCAACAACATGCAGGGAACCGACGGGCTGGCGAAGGGATTCATTTCGGGCGCACGAGAATGAGCGGAATGGAACTCTTGAAATAACATGCGCGGCTTTTGATTCGGGCTCCGGCGCAAGGGCCAGCGCAGCTCGGCTCCCAGGGTGTATTCGCCCCGCGGGCAGCCTGCCGCGTCTGCCTACTTCCCCGAAGGGAACCACACGAAGTGCGGGAGAGCCACCGAACCGGAGCAGGCCCACTCCATGGTTACGGCGTGGCTACGGACGATGCCGAAGCCACACGGGTTCTCCTATGCCACCGGCGTCGACACGTCTCCTGCCCGCAGCGCCTCCTCCACCTGCTCGGGAGTTGGATGGCGTTGATGGGGGAGGGGGTACTCCATGTTCACGTAATCGACTTTCTCCCCCTCGCAGAGGATGAGGTGGCGCATCTTCCTGACCTGTTGGTGAGCAGCCTTTCCCGCTGCTGCATGAGGACCAGTCAGCGGCGTGGCTGGCCGCCTGATTCCTTCGAAGTGCAGGGTGAAGAACCCGGCGCGGCGCTCCCACTTCACCAGGGTGAGCGGGCCGAAGAAGGGCACGCCGCGAGTTCCGGTTACATACCAGTAGATCGGGTCCTTCCTCTGCCAAGCGACTGCCAGCGTCATCGCGGCCGAGCAGTGCGTCAGCAGTAGAAGCCTGTCTCCGCACTCCTCGTTGGCCCAGTACCCGCCCGGATTCGGCGACCCGTTGATGATGACAATTCGCGCCATGCGCAGCCTCTCCGACTTCCGAGGTTACCGCCGAGCTTCCTTTCGGGAGTTCCAGCTGCTCCAGCGGTAGTCTCGGGTGACCCTTTAGCAGTACGGCGGCAGGAAATGCAGAGCAGTCGTTCAGGCGGGGTAGGGGACTTGAACCCATGGGCCAAGGCGATAGGAAACCCAGGCAGGACCCTGACGTGGGAGCTAGCAGTTCCGTTCAGGCTTCGTCGTCGGGAAGGAGCGTCCGGAGAACCTCGTCATCAGGACCGAGCGGGCGCCAGCCGGGAGGTGGTGGACTGGCGAGGAGCACATCGCGCACCTGCCGCACGCGCTCTTCATGGGTTTCTGGGGTGTACGCAGACCAGCGCCCAAGCGTCATTGCAACCTCGAAGCGGCCTGCGTCGTCCAAGATGGGCGGCCAACCGTTGGGAAGTCCCTCGGCGACTTCGCGCACGAGCACGTCGCGAACGAAGCGCGTGACCTGCCTGTGCTGCTCCGCCTCATACAGCAAGCCGCTCAACACCTGCACCGCAGCAACGTCGTTGCCCAGTTCGTCGGCCAGGACGTACAGCGGAACGGCAGGGCGCGCATCGGCAAAGGCGGTCAGTGAGTCGTAGCCTCGCTCACGGACCCGTTCGTACAGGCGCGCCTTGATGTTGCCCTGCCATGCACCTCCGTCGCTCATCGTCCTCTCCCACGAGTGAAGCTCATCGGGATCCTATAGTCCCGCATGCTCTTCGCGACGAGAGTCAGGATCTCGTTCCGCGCCAGAGTTCGACCCGTGGCGATCTCGGCATCGCCCAAGGCCTTCATAATCATCCGATTCCACTCGCCGGGCCATGTGCGCCCCAGCTTCCAGTTTCCCCCGCCGTGAATCGCCTCATGATCGGCCTGCTCCAGCCGGACGCAAAAGTTGTCGATGTCCATGTCGCCCTTGAAGCCGCGCCGCTCGAACCACTCGCGGTGCTCTTGCGGCAGCACATGGTGCTTGGGCGCATCCGACATGCCCGCCTCCGCCCTGCCCGTCACCCGCATGCCACGAACCTCGGGGCTGTCCCCCAGCGCTTCGCGCATGCCCTTGGGCAGGTCCTGGTGCGCCTGGGCCATCGTGACCTGTCCGCCCTGGATGAGCACGGCCGCGCCGACGGCAGGCACGGAGATGACGCCCGCCTGCACGAGCCTTCGCATCATCTCCACCCACTCCGCGGAGACCACCATCCGCGAGCCCACCATGACGCCACCCGAACTCATCACGAGGCCCACGCCCAGTGTCACGGGGGCCGTGGGCGGCACGCGTGGCAGGGCCATCTTCATCGTGGAGATCATCGCGACCATCTCCACCGCCTGCATCGCCGCGATGACCTGCCCGCCAAGCTTCATGGTGTCGCGGGTCTCCCGCTGGAGCGTGTCGAACTCCCGCGTCAGCTTCCCCATCAACTCGGGCATCGCGGTGGTCGCCGCCTCCACCCGCTCCGGGTCCAGTGAGGCGAGGTCCGTCAGCGTGGGCTCCATCAGCCTCTGCACGCGATGGAGGTCCACGAAGAGCTTCTCGGCGCTGCACATGGGGCAGTTGCGAAGCACGGCGTCCGCGAGGTGCAGGAAGTCCACCCAGGTCGCCAGCAGGAGCGTTCCGAATTGGGCCGCCTGGAGCTTCGGCCCTGTCATGCGCAGCAGGCCCAGTTCCATGTCCGTGTCGCCAATCTCCGAGGCCGCATCCGTCAACGCGGTGGCGCTCCCAAGCGCGCCATGAAGCCACGTCACCTGCTTGGAGCCCTGGTTGAGGTAGCGCGTGAAGCCACCGGTGAGGCTAAAGCCCCAGAGGTCTGGAGGGCGGGCCGCCAACTGGGTGAAAGCGGCTTCGACGCGGGTCAGGGTGCCGTTCACCTCTTTCGTCGCGTCGAGGATCGCCTGCCGCGTCAATGCATTGCTCCGGCCCCCGCCCCCGACAGGGCTGTCTCCCACAGCGGTCACGTCGTCACGCGGCTGTTGGCGGCGCAGGAGCCGTTGCTCAGACCCGGAGAGGGCGCGGGGGCGAGAATCCCAGGCGCGCGGGGGCACATTGTTCGGAGCCTCCACCCACGCGGGTGAGGAGTCCGCTCGCGGCGCATGGCTCAAGCTTCGGTCTCGCCCATGCGCTGGCGGCACAGAGGCGCATCCCGTGGCCACCAGCACCAGGGACAGCAAGAGGGTATCAGCGCGCATTGTCCACCCTCGCGACAACTTCAAGTGCTTGGAGAGGCCAAGCAGGAACGTGCGCATGCGTTCTCCGTGAAGGGTGCCGCGCAGTCGTACCCTAGGTGTGCCTGTTTTTGGAGTCCTGGGGGCCTTAATGGTGGCGCTGCTGTCGAGCAGCGCGTCTGGTTGTAAAGGCTTGCAGCAGGAGCGTGGTCGTCAACGGGCCTTGCGGCGCTCCTCGGCCAGTTGCGCGTTGAAGCGGCGCTCGGAAGCATCCGCGTAGGCCTTGCAGCTCATCGCCTTGGCGCCGGCCGCGGCGCCGGCTGCGTAGTCCCAGCCGCTGAAATCCGGATGCGGGGTCAGCAGCACATCGCAGGGCAGGGCGCGCACGGTGGCGAAGCTGCGCCGGTAGTCCTCGACGATGCGCGGATAACGCGGGTTGGCCAGCAGCTGATAACCGGGTGCGGTGAGGCTGTCGGCGTAGGCAAGGCGGACCGGCTTGCCGTCCCGGGTGTCGTTCCACGTCCAGCCAATGCTGCCCGGGGTGTGCCCCGGCATGAAGTGCGCGGTGAAGTCGACGCCGCCTTGTGAGACGACCTCGCCGTCCATGACCACGCGGTCCACCACGACGGGCGGGAAGACGATGGCGTCACCGAAGTGCAGGTCGTCGCTGCCCCCGCGCGCCAGCATCACCGCTGACGCGGCGCTGGCCACGACCCGCGCGCCGGTGCGGCGCTTCAGTGCGGCGAAGGGGCCGGCGTGGTCGGCGTGTGCGTGGCTGCTCAGCAGCAGGCGCAGGTCCTGCGGCGCGAAGCCGCGGCGCTTCAGGTTGGCCAGCAGATGGTCGGCCATCTGGGGCATGCCGCCATCGAGCAGCACGAGGCCGTCCTGGGTTTCCACCAGCAGGGCGGTCAGCGCCTGGGTGCCGATCTGCCAGGTGTGGTCGGCGATGCGCAGAGGCTCCATGGGCTGGAGCCAGGCCGCATCCACGGTATAGGCCTGCAATTGCGGCAGGGGAGGCGGCGCGGCGGCGGTGGGGGCGGAGTGCAGCAGAAATGCGGCGAGGGCGCGGGTGAAGGCCTGGAAAGTCATGGCGCCGGCATCCTAGCCCCGCTGCCAGCCCTTGATCTTCGCGTACAGCGAGCTGCGGGAGATGCCCAGCTTCGCCGCCGCGCGCTCCACGTGGCCGCCCTCGCGCGCCAGCACGCGCTCGATGTGGCGGTGCTCCAGCTCCTCCAGCGTGAGGTCCTCGCCCAGCGGCTCCTCGGCGGGAGCAGGGACTCGAAGCGCAGCGCACTGCGCGACAAGCGGGCGCTGCCGGACAGGAGCACCGCGCGCTCCAGCACGTTGCGCAGCTCGCGGATGTTGCCCGGCCAGGCGTAGGCCATCAGCGCGCGCTCCGCGTCGGGCTCCAGCTCCACCTGGCCGCGGCCCGGTGCGCGCCCATCTCCGCCAGGAAGTGGCGCGCGAGCACCGGCACGTCCTCCGCGCGCTCGCGCAAGGGCGGCACGTGCAGGATGAGCGTGCTGATGCGGAAGTACAGGTCGCTGCGGAAGCGCTTCTCGCGCGCGGCCACCTGCAGGTCCTGGTGCGTGGCCGCGACGAGCCGCACGTCCACGCGCCGGTCCTTCACGTCGCCCAGCCGGCGGAAGCGCTTCTCCTCCAGCACCTTGAGCAGCTTGGGCTGGACGGCCACGTCCATGTCGCCAATCTCATCCAGGAACAGCGTGCCCCGGTCCGCCACCTCCAGCAGGCCCTGCTTCGCGGCCACCGCGCTGGTGAAGGCGCCCTTCTCGTGGCCGAACAGCTCCGAGTCCAGCAGGTCCTTGGACAGCGCCGCGCAGTTGAGGTCCACGAAGGGCGCCTCGTTGCGCGGCCCGCCTTCATGCAGCCAGCGCGCGAGCACGCTCTTGCCGCTGCCCGTCTCGCCGGTGACGAGCACCGGGCTGTCGCTGTCACGCACGCGCTCCGCCTCGTCGCGCAGCGCGCGGATGGCGGCGCTGTTGCCCAGGAAGGGGTCCACCTGGGTGCGCGCCGTGCGCGAGCGGTCCGCGGCCAGCCGCTGCCGCTCGCGCCGCTGGGCCACCAGCCGCTCCAGCACCACCTTGAGCACCGCCAGCTCCAGCGGCTTGGTGAGGAATTGCTCGGCGCCTTCCTTCACCGCCTGCACCGCCAGCTCGATGGAGCCGTGCCCGGTCAGCACCACCAGGGGCACCGCCGCGTCCAGCTCCTTGAGCCGCGGCAGCAGCTCCAGCGCGGTGCCGTCCGGCAGCCGGTAGTCGATGACGGCCACGTCGGGCCGGTGCATGCGGAAGCCCTCCTGGGCCTCGGTCACGCTGGTGGCCTCGGCCACGTCGAAGCCGTGCTGCGTGAGGTAGCCCTTCATGCCCAGCCGGACGCCGGGCTCGTCGTCCACGAGCAGGATGCGGGTGCGCGTCATGATACCTGTGACTTCGGAAGAGCCCCGGCGATCACAGCCGGGGGGAGGGCGGGCAGCAGGATGGTCACCTCGGCGCCTCCTTGGGGATGGTTGGACAGGCGGATGCGCCCCTGGTGCTCCTCCAGGATGCGCTGGACGATGGACAGCCCCAGGCCGGTGCCTCCCCGGCGCTTGCTGAAGAAGGGCTCGAAGACGTGGGGCAGGTCCTCGCTCTTGAAGCCGGGCCCGCCGTCGTGGACGGTGCAGCGCACCCACGCGCGGCCCGCCTCCTCCACGGCCTCCGCCGTCACGTGGACGGTCGCGCCCGGGGGCGAATACTGCACGGCGTTCTCCACCACGTTGCGGAAGACGTGGAACAGGCGGCGCGCGTCCATGCGCACCAGGGGCAGCGCGTCCGGCAGCGCGCGCGTGAGCTTCACGGAGGCCTTGTCGCCGGGGAGCTCGCAGGCGGACAGGGCCTCGGCGACCACCGGCCCCACGGCGCCGTCCGTCCACTCGCCCCGCGTGGGACGGCCGTACTCGAACAGCTCCTGGGTGAGGTGGGTGAGGCGGCGCACCTCGCCGCGCAGCACGTCCAGGTACGGCTGCAGCTCCGGCTGCGTGCCGTAGGTGGCCTCCACCGCGTCCACGACGGCGGAGATGGAGAACAGGGGGTTGCGCACCTCGTGGGCCACGCCCGCGACGATGGCGCCCATGGCGGCCATCGTCTCACTGCGCCGCACGTGGGCCTGCAGCTCCAGGAGCCGGGTGACCTCCGTGGCCACCAGGATGATGCGGGGCTCCCCACTTGCCTGCTCATCCACCCAGGCGGCCGCCAGCTCCCAGGTGCGTCCGGACTCCGCGTCGTGCACCTGGCGGCTGGCGCTGCCGTGCGTCGCGCGCAGCTCCTCCACAGCGGTCCCGCGCTGGACCAGGGCGGCGCCCCGACGGTCGAGGACAGCGGCTGGCCGGAGGGGTCCGCCTCCCGGAAGAGCCCGAGGGCGGCGTCGTTGAGCCGGTGGATGATGCCGTCCGCGCTCAGCACCAGCAGCGGCGAGGACACCGCGTCGAACGTGCGGCGCCACTCCGTCGCGGAGCGGCGGAAGCTGTCGTTCAACCGCTGGCGCAGGTCGTCCGCGAGGCGCCGGTCGGTGATGTCGGTGACGACGCAGCCCAGGTGCACGCCGCCCCGGTCGTCCAGGCCGGAGGCCGCGGCGCGGCTGCGCACCCAGCGCAGGCGCCCGTCCGCGCAGATGATGCGGTGCTCGATCTCCACCTCCGTGCTCGGCGCCAGGGCCAGCGCCTCGATGCACTCGCGGTAGCGCGTGCGGTCCTCCGGGTGGATCATCTCCGACCACAGCGGCGCCGGCGTGCCCTCCGGGCCGGTGCCGGTGAAGGCGCTGGCCGGGTAGCCGGTGGTGCGCTCGATGACGGGCGTGCAGTAGAAGTCACGCAACACGCCGTCCCGCAGCTTCCCACCCCACAGGTAGTCCGGCAGCGACCGGGTGAGCACGTCCAGGCGCCCCTCGTGCTCCTGGAGCGACGCCTCCGCGCGCATCCGCTCCGTCACCTCCGACAGGGACGCGATGACGCCCAGCACCGCGCCGCCCGCGCCGCGCACGCGCGAATAGCTCCCGAACCAGAAGCGCGTCTCGCCGGGGGCCGCGGGCGTCTCCACCTGGAGGCTGAGGTCCTGAAGGGGCGCGTCCGACTCCAGCGCGCGGGCGAGCCGGGGCGCCAGCGCCGTGCCCAGCGCGGGCAGCACCTCCGAGACGTGCCGGC
>NZ_JBKGHJ010001129.1:0-856 GCF_046520365.1 Corallococcus sp. 4LFB | reverse complement strand
CCCGACCCCGACCTCGTGCCGGCGGAGTGGGGCGACGCTTCCGTGTCCCTCACGCCCAACCCCGCCGAAGGGCGCCTGCGCCTGGAGGCCCGGCACGAGCAGTACGGCCGCGCGGGCTTCGGCACCTACCGCGCGCTGCTGCAGGACCGCGAGGTGGGCCGCTACCACCGCCCCCTCTTCGGCCCCTACGCGGAGCTGCGCGAACAGCTGGGCCCCGTGCGCGTGGGCCTGGACGTGTTCGCCGGAGGGCTGGTGGATCCCACGCGCGGCCTGGCCGCGACGCCCGCGCACGAGGAGCTGCGGGCCACCGGCGGCAGCCTCTACTACCTGGGGGGCGGCGCCGTCGCGGAGGGCTCCGAGCTGGTGCGCGTGGAGGTGCGCGACGGCGTCACCGGCCTGCCCCTGGGCGAGCAGCACCTCATCCGGGGCCGCGACTACGACATCGACTACCTCGCGGGCCGCATCCTGCTCGCGCGCCCGCTGTCGTTCCTCGCCGGCGCGCCGCTCCTGCGCACGGACGCGCTCACCGAAGGGCCGGAGCCGGTGCTCGTCGTGGACTACGCCGCGCTGCACCCCGGCGATCCGCGCGACTCCGTGGGCGGCGAGGCCTGGGCGCGCTGGCGCGACTCCACCGTCGGCCTGTCCGCCGTGCGCGAGCGCGGCTGGGGGCTCCCTTCCAGCTGCTGTCGGGGCGGGGCCAGACGAAGCTGGGGGGCTACTCGCTCCTCGCCGAGCCGCCGCCAGCCGGGGCCTCGCGGTGGCGTCGGACGTGTTCGGCGTGTCGGACGACGGCGGCCTGTCCTTCCTCCGCCCGGTGGGCACGAAGGACGACCACGGCGGCGCGGTGGGCCTGCGC
>NZ_JBKGHJ010001128.1:0-857 GCF_046520365.1 Corallococcus sp. 4LFB | reverse complement strand
GCGCAGGAAGTCCCCGGCGTCCACCGCGAAGTCGGGCCACGCGCGCAGGGCCGCCCCGAGCAGCTCCGGCAGCGCCGCCTCCCAGCCGGTGAGCCGCGAGCGCCGCTCCGCGCCCAGTCCTTCCAGGAAGGCCGCCGTCACCTGCTGCTCCGTGCGCACACCGCACCTCCCCGAGGTCCCCAGGATGCCCGCATCCCATTTTTACGTGAAGTCCCGTTCTCCGTAGACTCCGCGTCATGCCCCCCTCCGAGCCCCCGCCCTCCGATGCCCGCTCCCCGGCGCCGGGGCCGGACTGTCTGGACGACGACACGGCCGTCGAGTTCGTCGAGGGGCTCTGCACGCCCTCGCAGGTGGCGGCCATCGAGCAGCACGTGGACGGGTGCGTCCCGTGCCGCCAGCTGTTGTCGGAGCTGGCGCGGGACAGCCTGCTGGCCCCTCCGCGGTGGACTCCGGGCCCCCGGCCTCCGCGGAGGAGCGCCGGGTGGAGGCGCGGCTGGAGCGGGGGCGCTCCGTGGGCCGGTACCTGCTGCTGGAGCGGCTGGGCGCGGGCGGCATGGGCGTCGTCTTCAGCGCGTATGATCCGGAGCTGGACCGCAAGGTGGCGGTGAAGCTCCTGCGCCTGGGCACGGCGCGCACGCGGGAGGGGCAGGCGCGGCTGCTGCGCGAGGCCCAGGCCATGGCCCGGCTCCAGCACCCGAACGTGCTGGCCGTCTTCGACGCGGGCACCTTCGGCGACGAGGTCTTCCTCGCCATGGAGCTCGTGGAGGGCAGCACCCTCACGCAGTGGCTGAAGGCCGGGCGGCGCTCCTGGCGGCAGGTGCTGGAGCGCTTCCTGGGCGCCGGGCGCGGGCTGGCCG
>NZ_JBKGHJ010001127.1:0-863 GCF_046520365.1 Corallococcus sp. 4LFB | reverse complement strand
GCTTCCGGGCCGCGCGGGTGGCGGCGGCCACGCAGGGCGGCTCATCGTGCTGGGGTGGGCGGTGTCGCAGGCGCCCTACCTCGTCTACCCGCACCTGACGCTCCAGGGCGCCGCGGCGCCGCTGGTGGTGCAGCGGCTGCTGCTCGTCGCGCTCGCGGTGGGCCTGGTGACGGTGGTGCCGTCGCTGGTGCTGCTGTTCCGCGTCTTCGGGCCCCGGGGCCAGGCGCCCCAGGCTCCGCCTACGACTTGAGCACGGGGAACAGGGGCGGGTGCACGACGCGGGGCTTCTCCTCGCCCCGCGCCACCAGCACGCGGGCGCCTTCGAGCAGGTCCTCCGCGTCCAGGGCCTCCACCACGGTGCGCGCGGCGGTGTCGGGGTCCATCACGCGGCAGTGCACGCGCATGACGCCGGCCTCCGTCTCGCCGCCCTCCACCTCGCCGTTGCCCGTCCAGCCGAGCGCGTCCGTGAGCAGCTCCTCCACGGCGTTGCGCTGCTCGAAGTCATGGCCGGTGCCCTTGCCCTGCACGGTGTACTCCACGAGCAGCACGGCCATGGCGTCCGGCTCGGGCTCGTCGTAGCCGGCGTCCACCAGGGCTTCGGCCTCTTGCGCGATGACCATGTCGGGGTCTTCGTCCGGGGGGACGGGGACGGCCTTCTGCTCGCCGCCGTCACCCACGGTGCCCCAGTGCACGGTGACGACGCCCTCGTGCTCCCACGCCTCCCAGTAGCGCAGGGTGTCGCCGTCCTTCTTGTAGAGCTTCAGCAATGCGTGGCCCTCATTCGCGCGGACTCCATACCGCACCCGGGCCTAAGTAGGCCGCCAGAAGTTCCGAGACAAATTCCGGCCGCATGCCCAGCTTCC
>NZ_JBKGHJ010001126.1:0-866 GCF_046520365.1 Corallococcus sp. 4LFB | reverse complement strand
CAGCTGCCCACCCACCACCAGCCCGTTGACCTCCAGCACGTGGCTGCGCTGGCCGTCTTCGCCCTGCGTCGGGCCCGCGGACTCCTTCGCCAGCGTGAAGCCCCCGGTGCCGCTGGCCAGCGCGTCGAACTGGCCCAGGTAGTTGAAGGCCACCGGTGCCTTCGGTGCCTGCTTCAGCTTCGCCGCGATGGCCTCCGGGCCCTGGTAGCGCAGCAGGCCGTAGCCCACGCCCTTGCCCGGCACTGCCCTGAGCGTGTCACGCACCGCGCGCAGTGCGTCCCCCGCCGTGCCTTCCTTCGAAACCTCCAGCACCACCGGGTACAGCGAGGTGAACCACCCCACCGTGCGCGTCACGTCCACGTCCGCGAAGAGCTCCTCGCGGCCGTGCCCTTCCACTTCCACCCGCACCCGCGGCTGTCCCGTCCACTTCGTCAGGACTCGGGCCAGGGCCGACACCAGTACTTCGTTCACGCTCGCCCGGTACGCGCCCGGCACTTCCTGCAAGAGCGTCCGCGTCGCTTCCGCGTCCAGAGCGAACACTACACTCCGTGCGGACGCCAGCGTGTTCGACACGAGCGCAGCCTGTGCGGATGCCGCTGTGTTCACTCCGGCTGTGTCCACCGGTAGCTCGGGCGTCTCCTCGCGCGCCTGCGCCAGCCACCACGCCGCTTCCTTCTCCAGCTCCGGTCCGCGCGCGTACTCCTCCAGCTTGCGCGCCCACGTCTGGAAGGACGTCGTCTTCGCGGGCAGCACCGCGGGCATCCCGCCGCGCAGTTGCGTGTACGCCGTGCCCAGGTCCTCCAGCAGCACGCGCCACGACACGCCGTCCACCGCGAGGTGGTGCACCGCCAGCAGCAGCCACGACG
>NZ_JBKGHJ010001125.1:0-870 GCF_046520365.1 Corallococcus sp. 4LFB | reverse complement strand
CCAGGGCAATCCATCCCCAGTCGCGCGGCCGGGCGCGGAAGAGCACCGCGATGGCGAAGCCCGCCACCACCAGCGCGACGACGGCCGTCCCCGGAGGCAGCACCGCGGGCAGGGGCGGCGTGGGCACGGGAGGCAGCACCGTGGCCACGCGGCTGCCCAGGGCCGCGCCGAAGCCCAGCTGGAGGAAGATGAGCGCGGCGTGGGTGAGGCGCGACGTGCCGGAGATGAGGTTGCGCGTGGCCACCTCGTTGACGGCGACGGTGAGCGTGAGGCCGGGCAGCAGGACGATGAGGCCCGCGAGCGTGGCCACCTCGCCGTGCAGCGGGCCGAAGAAGTGGGCCGCGATGCCCGCGAACGCGGCGGACAGCACGGCCGCCACGGGCTCCAGCACCCGCGCGTTGGTGGGCTGCTTGCGCGTCAGCAGGTCCAGCACGCCGATGGACAGGCTGCTGAAGCCGGAGACGCCCATCTCCTTCCAGCCGCCGCCGAACAGCAGGGCCGCGGAGGCGCCCGCCAGCATCCAGCAGAGCAACTGGAGCGCGGGGCCGTAGCGCGGCGGCCGGGCGAGGATGGCCTCCACGCGCGTGGCGCCCTCCGTGGGCGTGAGGCGTCCCTGGATGACGTCGTCCGCGAGCATGTCCAGGAGGATGAGGCGCTCCAGGTCCATGTCGCCGGGCTCCACGCGGATGAGGCTGGTGCGCAGGTCCTCGGGTGGGCCGAAGGAGGCGAAGATGGAGGTGGGCGTGGAGAAGAAGCGGGCCTCCAGGCCCAGCCGCTCGCTCACCCGCTGCATCAGCCCCTCCAGGCGGTGGGCGGGCGTGCCGTGGCGGTGCAGGGCGTGGCCCAGGCGCAGCACGAAGGCCACCGCGG
>NZ_JBKGHJ010001124.1:0-875 GCF_046520365.1 Corallococcus sp. 4LFB | reverse complement strand
CCCGCACGCGGCCGCGCCGCCGGGGCGCCACGGCGCGTCCTCCGCACGCCCCAGCGTGCGCAGGTCCAGCCCCTCCGGCGTCCGCACCACCACGGCGGTGGGGAACAGCGTGGGGAGCGCCGCCTCCAGGCCCACGTCGCCCAGCACCGCCACCAGCCTCGAGTCCTCCAGCGCGCTCGACAGCGGCTCCTCCAGCGAGGGGTCCACGGGCAGGAAGAGGCCACGTCCCGAGCCGTCCACGAACTGGGAGCGCGTCCCGCTGGCGAGCAGCGTCTCCACCCGCACCGCCACCGGCAGCAGGTCCGGCGCGAACACGTCCTTGCGGTGCTCCTGGAAGGCCGTCATCACCGCGCCCACGTCCGGCAGCGCCACCTCCACCAGCCGCTCCAGCACGGCCCTGTCCACCGGAGCGCCGCCCGTCCACTCCTCCAGGTCCAGCCGGTGCGGCGCGAAGCCCGGGTACTGGTTGCCCTGCGCGCCCTGGAGCACGTAGCCCGCGTGGCTCTTCTTGGGCGCCACCGTCTTGAGGGTGGCGGGGAGGATCTGCTTCTCGCTGTAGTGCCCGCCCGACACCAGGTCCACGAAGCGGCTCTCGCGGACCATGAACCGGTCCGCCGTCACCTTGGAGGAGAACGCGTACTCCACCAGCGTCAGCCCCGTGACGGGCGTCCGGTCCTTCTTCGTCCACGTCTTGCCAATCAGCTCCTCGACGTGGCGGGCCTCCAGCGCGTCGCCGCCCAGGTGCTTCTCCACCTTGCGCGCGGTGAGCAGCATGTCCGCCACCAGGTCCGTGTACACCGGAGCCTCGAAGGTGCCCGTGCGCGAGGCCGCCGCGTCCAGCAGGCCCGCCAGCTCCACCGCCCGCGCGGACAGCC
>NZ_JBKGHJ010001123.1:0-878 GCF_046520365.1 Corallococcus sp. 4LFB | reverse complement strand
CCGGGCCCCCAAGCGCGGCTGAAGCCGTCACGGGGCCCAGGGCCCGGGAGCCGCGCGGCGCGGCGCTACGGGTTGCCCAGGCCCGGCGTGTTGGTGGCCACGCCCGGGGCTTCCGGGGCGCCGGTGAAGTCCAGCTTGAGCAGCGTCTGGCCATCCACCCAGCGGTCATCCGCCTTCACGCCCCAGTGCAGGTGCGGGCCGGTGACGCGGCCGGTGCTGCCCACCCGGCCCAGCGCGTCGCCCTGCTTCACCGTCGCGCCGTCCTTCACGTCGATGCGCGACAGGTGGAAGTACGCGGTGTAGAGCCCCGCGCCGTGGTGCACGAGCACGGTGTTCCCGGACGCGTAGTTGTCACGCGCCATCACCACCGTGCCGTCGTTGGCGGCGACCACCGGCGAGCCCGTGGCGCCGTCCAGGTCCACGCCGAAGTGCTGCGACTGCAGCTTGCCGTTGAACGAGCGGCGGTCGCCGTAGGGCGCCGTCACCGTGGCCTCGCGCGGCCAGGCGAAGTTCCGGCCGAACAGCGGCGCCCGGAAGGGCTGCGCGAACGCCGCGGCGAACGCCTTGCGGTCCGCCTCCATGCGCGCCTTCACCGCCTTGGGCGGCGACACGTACTTGCTGGCCACGCGCAGCTCGCGCTCGCGGAAGCCCGGCGAGCCCACGGTGAGCGCGCCGGACAGCCGCACCGGCAGGCCGCGCCCGGGGGCCGTGACGTCCACCGGCACGCTGCCCTCCGGCTGCTCCACCGGGAGGCTGGAGAGGGCCGCGTAGCCGTCGTTCCACGCGAAGAAGCGCAGGGGCCGGCCCGCGAGCGTCCCCGTGGGGAGCGCGGACGCGCCGCTCACCGTCACCAGCACCGGGTCGCCCGGCTTCGGGTG
>NZ_JBKGHJ010001122.1:0-878 GCF_046520365.1 Corallococcus sp. 4LFB | reverse complement strand
GGCGCGTGCAGGCGCTGCTTCGCGCTGGAGCTCTTGGCGGGCGCGGCGACGGGGCCGCGGGGCCAGGCCACGCTGCACGTGCTCGACGGCGAGACGCTGGAGGGGCGCACGGTGAAGGTGGCGCGCGCGCCCGGCTGCCCGGGGTGCGCCATCCAGTCGCTGCCCCCGTTCCCCTCGTCCCGGGAGGACACCGCATGCCCGACGTGACGGCGACGTTGGACATCACCCGCGAGGTGTGTCCGATGACCTACGTGCGCACCAAGCTGAAGCTGGAGTCGCTGCCCCCGGACACGCTGCTGGAGGTGCTGCTCAAGGGCGACGAGCCCCTGAAGAACGTGCCCCGCAGCGCCAAGGACGAGGGCCACGACGTGGTGTCCCTGGAGCCGCGCGGGGACGGCACGCACCGGTTGATCATCCGCAAGCGAGGGAAATGAGCATATGGCCACGATTCGCATTCCGACGCCCATGAGGACGCTCACGCGCAACCAGGCCGAGGTCCAGGCCACCGGCGCCACCGTGGGCGAAGTGCTGCGCGACCTGGAAGCGCGCTTCCCCGGCATGGGCGCGCGCCTCTTCGACGACAAGGGCGCCGTGCGCCGGTACGTGAACATCTTCCTCAACGAGGAGGACGTGCGCGCGCTCAAGGCCCTGGACACGCCGGTGAAGGACGCGGACCGCATCACCCTCATCCCGGCCATGGCGGGGGGCTGAGAGGAGCGTCATGGCGCTGCGCGAGGATCAGATTCTCCGCTACTCCCGGCAGATCCTCCTGCGGGACGTGGGCGGGCGAGGGCAGGAGGCCCTGCTGTCGGGCGGCGCGCGCGTGGACGGGCTGGGCGCGTCCGGCCTCACCGCCACGGCGTACCTGGCCGGCGGCG
>NZ_JBKGHJ010001121.1:0-881 GCF_046520365.1 Corallococcus sp. 4LFB | reverse complement strand
ACGCGACGCCCATGCCCGTGCCGCGCGAGTCCGCGGCCTGACGCCGCGCTACTTGTGCGGCACCACCGTGCCGCCGCGGAAGGCGGAGTCGCGCAGCACCAGGCCCTCCTTGAAGAGGCGCGCGGCGCGGTTGCCGACGAAGAAGTCCTTGGGGTCGCCCCGGCGGAAGGTCTTCTTCACGAACTCCTCCACCTCCATGTACAGGCGGCGGAACCTGTCCGGGGCCGCGTCGCGGCGGCCCGTCTGGGACGTCACCTCCAGCTCCACCCACATCTTCCCGCTGAGCAGCTCGCCCTCCTCGTTGCGGCGCGAGCGTTCAATGAAGATGACGGGCGAGCGCACCTCGTCGATGCGCCAGAAGCCCTTGTCCGGGCCGCGCTTCACCTTGTCCACCATGGCGGGGCCAATCTCGCTGGCCACCAGGTAGAGGTCCTCCTCCGGCAGGCGCGGGATGTTGTCCGGGGTGGCCCGGAAGGGCACCCAGTCCGGCGGCACGCGCCGGGGGTAGACCTCCAGGACGTGGCGCTCCAGGAAGCGGAAGAAGGCGACCTCGTCGTCGGGTGCCATGAAGAATTGGAGGATGTTGGCCATCGCGGGCGACCTCATACCCTGGAAGCACGCTAGAAACACAGCCATGGACACCTGGCTGCGCTCGCGGATGCACGAGCTGAACGACCTGAACAGCGTCATCAACCTGGCTTCCTGGGACCGGGAGGTCTACCTGCCCTCCAAGGCGGCCTCCGCCCGCGCCCAGCAGCTGGCCACCGTCCAGGCCCTCCACCACGAGCGGCTGGTGGACCCCCGCCTGGGCGAGGCGCTGGCCCGCGCTGGCGAGGGCGGCCCGGACTTCCAGGCCCTCACGCCCGACGAGCGCGCCATGG
>NZ_JBKGHJ010001120.1:0-882 GCF_046520365.1 Corallococcus sp. 4LFB | reverse complement strand
CGCGGGCGTTCCCGGCGCCTTCGCGGCGTGCTCCGCCACGGTGGGCTTCGCGGCGGGGGCGGGCGTCGCGGCGGGCTTCGGCGCGGCGTTCTCCGCGGGCGCCTTGGCGACGACCTGGAAGGGCATCAGGACCACGGCGCCGAGGGCGAACAGCGCACCCTTCAGCCACCGGCGGGGTTGGGTGGGGACGACGTCGACATGTTCCAGCATGCGGAGCCTCCTGTGCAGCGCGTGAAGGTGGGCCGACGCCCCAAGCGCCGCTGCGCTGCCGGGGGGCCGGGTGATGCCAAAGGCGATGAGCAGCTCGCCGTAGTCCGCGGGCTCCGCGCCGGTGAGGCGCAGCGCCTCCGCGTCGCACGCCTCTTCCCGGGCGAGCGCGTACTCACGGGCCGCCTGGCGCGCGAGCGGGTGGAAGAAGAGGACCGTCTCCGCCAGCGCCGGCACCCAGCCCAGCCACAGGTCCCCGCGACGCAGGTGCGCCACCTCGTGCGCCAGCGCCATGCGCAGCGCGTCCTCCGGCAGGTCGCGCACCGCCTTCGCGGGCAGCACGATGACCGGCGACACGAGCCCCGCCGCCAGCGGGCTCACCACCTCGTCCGACACCAGCAGCGTGGGCGGACGTCGCAGGCCCGCCTCGTTCGCGAGGAACTCCGCCTCCTCCTCCAGCACCGGGTGACGGAAGGGCCGCGCACGCTCACGCATGCCGCGCACCTGGCGATACGCCCGCACGTGCCCCCGCACCTTCCAGACCACGCCCGCGCCCCACAGGACGAGCAGCGCCCACGCCAGGCCCACCGTCCACGGCTGCGAGCGCAGCGCTTCCCCGGCGCCCCGGACGAGCGCCGCGAGCGCGCCCCGTGCGAGGGAGCTTCCGGGGCCACC
>NZ_JBKGHJ010000111.1:0-19161 GCF_046520365.1 Corallococcus sp. 4LFB | reverse complement strand
CGCACCTTGGAGGCCAGGTCGAGCAGGCGCCGGTCGCGCTGCCACCGCTCGCGCATCTCCACGTCCACGCCCTCCCAGGCCACCTCGCAGCGCTCCAGCGCGCGGTGCACCTGCGCGAGCGCGCCGCCCAGCGCCACGTGCACGGCCGCGTCGCTGGGGTCCTCCAGCGCCAGCGCGTGGAGCATCACCGCGATGGCGACCAGCTCCTCGCGCAGCGCCACCGGCCAGCCGCACCGCCGGGCCACCTTCACCAGCCAGCCCAGCACCGCCAGGTTGACGTGGCAGTCCTCCACCGTGCGGAACGGCTTGAGGTAGCGGGTGTAGCCATCCCCGGGCAGCACGTCCTCCGCCGCCACCTCCACGCCGTCCAGCCGCAGCGCCGCGTGCGGCACCTCCGGCACGAAGCCCAGCGGCGGCAGCGGCTCCACCGTCACGCCGGGCGTCCTCGCGTCCAGCCGCACCATGCGCAGGCGGTTGCGCTCCTGGGCGTCGCGGCCCTCGGAGGCGACCACCAGCAGCACCTGCGCGTGCGTGCCCAGCGTGACGTAGGTCTTCACGCCGTCGAGCCTCCAGCCGGACCCGCGCGGCGTGAGCTTCGTCTCCATGGCGCCCGGGTGCCCGCCGCCGGTCTCCGTGGCGCAGAGCGCGGCGCGCTGGTCCGCCGGGAGCTGGGGGAAGAGGGAGCGCAGCGCGGCCTGATAGCCGGAGGAGAACGCGAACCCCACCCGGTCCATCCGGAAGCCGCTGGCGAGCGCCAGGTCCGCCGCCACCGGGAAGCGTGGCAGCACCGCGAGGTGCCGGCGCCACCAGGCCTCCACGGAGTCGAGCGCGGGAAAGTCAGGGGCCTCGGTGAGCAGGAAGCGCAGGACGTCTTTCACGCCTCCAGTCTACTGCCCGGCTCCGGGGCCTGCGCGCTCCGTTTGGGGCTTCAGCTGGCGGCGCGGCGGCCGCGGCCGGGGGACTTCGTGCGCGGGGGGCTCCGCTTCTTCTTCGCGGCGGCCGGCGGCGCGGCCTTCGTCTTCCTGGCGGACTTCGCCTTGGACGCCGGCTTGGACTTCGAGGCGGACTTCGCCTTGGAGGTCGACCTGGCCTTCGACGCGCGCTTCTTGCGCCGCGCGGGGGCCTTCTTCTCCGGGGCGAGGATGGTGCCCCGGCAGGACGGGGTGCCGCAGCGGCAGACGTAGAGCGACTCGGCGTCGGGGTCCATCTCCGGGGTGCGCTCGTACGCGTAGTCGTACGTCAGCTCCTCCCCCGGTTCGATGGCGCGCAGCGCGTAGATGTGGATGTGGCCCTTGTCGATGAGCGACTGACAGTTGGGCTCGCAGGAGTGGTTGATGTAGCGCGACTCGTTGTGGATCGTGCCCGCGTCCAGCACCGTGTCGTCGTCCAGGTTGAAGAGGAACGTGTGGTGGCGCTCCATGGACTCGTCGTCGTAGCGGGTGTCCGCCTCCGCCTGGGTGATGCGCTCACCGATGTACTCGATGATGCGCGCGCCCTTGCGGATGCGGCGGGTGGCGAACGCGCCCTGGCCCTGGATGGGGGACTGGCGCAGCTCGAAGGGGATCGACGGGGTCGGCTGGAAGGAAGGGGAAGTCGTCATCGGAAGTGGGAGCGGCTGGGGCGGGTGCGTGTTCAACCAGGACGCTGCCGTGAAGCGCGGTGTAGCGTGCCGCAGTCAAGCCCGCGAAGAAAGGCACTCGATGATGCGGTGGTGGCTCGTGGTCGGCGCGGTGAACGCTTTCCTGTCCGTGGCGGCGGGGGCCTTCGGGGCCCATGCGCTCAAGGCCCGGCTTCCGCAGGACCTGCTGGTCATCTTCGAAACCGGGGCGCGCTACCACATGTACCACGCGCTCGCGCTGGTGGCGGTGGGGCTGCTGGGCGCGGTGCGCCCTCCGCGCTGCTGTCGTCCGCGGGGTGGGCGATGCTCGCGGGCATCGTCCTGTTCTCCGGCAGCCTGTACGCGCTGGCCCTGTCCGGCGTGCGCGTGCTGGGCGCCATCACGCCGCTGGGCGGCCTGGGCTTCCTCGCCGGCTGGGTGCTCTTCGCCATGGCCGCGTGGCGCGCCACGCCGTGAAGCGGTAGGCGGCCGGACGTCACTCCTTGAGCAGGGGCGGCAGCGGGTAGATGAGGTCCAGGTCGCGGTGGTTGCGCAGCCCGCAGGCCTCGCGCTGCACGGTGAGGTTCCAGCGCAGCCGCTCCGCTTCCTTCCAGAGCGCGCGGTACGCCGCGTAGCGCTCCACGCGCGCCAGGCCGCTCAGGGCGCGCAGCTCCTTCTCCGCCTGGGCCACCAGCACGAGGGCGTCCTCCAGCTTGTCGCCGGAGCGGCGCAACCCGGAGGCGCGCTCGCGCTGGAAGTCCACCTCCACGGGCAGCAGGGCGTTGACGTTCACCGGTTGGGGCATGGCCTCCCCCTAACAGCGAGCCTCCGGTTTCGCAGCGGGCCAGGGTGCCGGGCAGGCGGGCGGGCTTTCAGGCCCGCGGCATCGGCGCGGGAGCGTCCTTCACTTCCGGAGGCTCGGCGACGGCGGGGCGTCCCCACCGCCACGTCTCGCGGGCCCAGGCGACTCCCGCGCCCAGCACCATCGCGTTTCGCACGAGGAGCAGCAGCGTGTACGGCGGCTGGAAGCCCTTGTTGTAGGTGCTGCCCGCGAAGAGGCCGCGAGTCATCGCCGCGGCCACCAGCAGCACGACGGACGGCCCACCCCGCCGGAGAGCAGCGCGAGCGCGGCGGCCCCGGTGAGCCAGATGAGGTACTGCGGGCTGAGCACCGGGTTGAGGATGACGAAGGCCGTGAGCGGCACCAGCGCCAGCCGGGCCAGGTCCTCCACGTGCACCGGGGGCCTGCGCCAGGCGGCGCGCACGGACACCGCCGCGGCCAGCAGCGAGCCCGCCACCCAGAGCTGGCGGGTGACGGCGCGGACCCCTTCCGCGTGCGCGCCGTGCAGCTCGTAGGAGGCGGGGGCGTGGACCCATTGGGCCTGGGCGAAGCCCAGCTGGTGCGCGGCCCAGAGCAGGCCCGCGGTGAAGGCCTCCACCTGGAGGCCCCGCTCGACGTGGAAGGACGCGAACTGCCACCAGGGCCACACGAGGCTCAGCGGCACCAGCGGCAGCACGCCGCTACCAGGCCCGTGAGCAGGGCCCGCGTCGGCTTCGCGCCCCGGCGCCAGCACACCGCCAGGGCCAGCGGCACGAGGACCGCCGGGTAGAGTTTGGTGACGGTGCCCACCGCGAGCGCCGCGCCGGCCCAGCCTTCACGGCGGCGCATCAGGGCCACCAGCGCGGCCAGCGCGAGCGCGGCGGGGATGACGTCGTAGCGCTTGAGGTAGTGCACGCTCTGGATCCAGCTGACGACGAAGTACGCCGCGAGCGGCGCCCACGCGCGCCAGGACGTGCCCCACCGGCGCACCCCTTCGGACAGCAGGAGCCACTTGATGAACGCGTCGAAGAGCGTGAGCTGGAGGCCGAACGCGAGGATGAACCCGCGCAGGTCTCCGCCCGCCCACGTCGCGGGCACGAACCACAGGAGCGCGTAGGGCGGGTACTCGAAGCGGAAGTCGCGGTTGGGGGTCGCGCCGTCCAGGAACGCGCGGGCCGTCCGGAAGTACAGCGGCAGGTCGCCCTCGCGGAGGGAGAGCGCGGCGTAGAGCACCAGCGGCAACACGCTCAGGGCGAGCGCGACCCAGTGCCTGGGCGCGAGCCGGGAGGACGCGGACGGATTCGAAGCGGACACGGAGCGGCACTCTGCCCGTGAGGGCCGGGCGCTGTCGCCGGGGTAAGGCATCCGGCCCCTCCCCTGTCCGGCCCCCGGCCGGGCGCATCGCCGTGCGACGCGGCACCCCACCCGCTAGGTTCCGGGCCAGGTCTCCCACGCCATGAAGCTCCACCGCCCCACGAAGGACGAGCTGTTCGCCGCCACCGGCCGCACCATGAAGGACCTGCTGGCCCCGGGCCTGCGGGTGCTCTTCTGCGGCATCAACCCCAGCCTCTACTCCGCGGTGGTGGGGGTGCACTTCGCGCGGCCGGGCAACCGCTTCTGGCCGTCGCTGCACGCGTCGGGCTTCACGCCGCGCCGCCTGCAACCCTCCGAACAGGAGGAGCTGCTGGGCCTGGGCCTGGGCATCACCAACGTGGTGGACCGGGCCACCGCGAGCGCGGACCTGCTGGACGCGGAGGAGTACGCGGAAGGGGCGAAGTCGCTCGCTCGCAAGGTGAAGCGCTACCGCCCGGCGTACCTCGCGGTGCTGGGCCTGGGCGCGTACCGCACCGCCTTCGCGCGGCCGAAGGCGAGGTTCGGCCTCCAGGAGCAGACGCTGGGCGACACCCGGCTGTGGGTGCTGCCCAATCCCAGCGGGCTCAACGCCAGCTACCAGCTCCCGGACCTCGCGCGGCTGTACGGCGAGCTGCGCCGCGCGGTGGAGGCCGGCTGAGCGTTCCAGCGGGCGGGCCTACTTCAGCAGGCCGGCCTCGCGCGCCACCTGCGAGGCGACGGGCAGCACCTTGTCGAACGCGGCGGCGTTGCACGCGAGCAGGCCCCGGCGGTTCTGGAGCTCGGAGCCGTCGTACAGGTACGCGTTGCCCGCGAGGTCCGTGAGCACGCCGCCCGCGGAGCGGATGACGGCCTCCGGCGCGCAGTTGTCCCAGCGGTAGCTCTTGTCGCTCACGTGCACGTAGAGGTCGCAGCGGGCCTCCGCCAGCAGGCCGCACTTGAGCCCCACCGAACCGGACTCCGTCTCCTTCGTGATGCCCAGCCGCTGCACCACCGCGTCCGTCGTCTTGGAGCGGTGCGAGCGCGACACCACCAGCCGCAGCTGCGCGGGGTCCGCCACGTCCGACACGCGCAGCGCGCGGCGGCCCTGGGGGTCCTCCACATAGCCCTGCTCGCCCACGACGCCGGAGTACAGGACGTCCCCCACCGCGCGGTAGACGACGCCCAGCGCCGCCCGGCCCTCCACCGCGAGGCCGATGTGGATGGCGAACTCGCCGTTGCGGTTGACGAACTCCTGCGTGCCGTCGAGCGGATCCACGAACCAGCAGCGGCTGAAGCGCTTCGCGTCGGAGACGTCCTCCTTCTCCTCCGCCACCACGCCGTCGGCCGGGAAGGCCTTGCGCAGCTCGCCCACGATGAAGGCGTTGGCGCGCTCGTCCGCCACCGTGACGGGCCCGGCGCCGCCCGCCTTGTCCGTGACGGAGAAGTCCGTGGCGTAGACCTGCAGGAGGATGTCACCAGCCTGGCGCGCGATGCGCCGGGCCACTTCGAGCTCTTGGGCGAGTGCGGACATGGAGGCCTCCGAGTCTACTGGGGCGAATTGCCCCTCGTGGGGAAATCCGCCCCGCCGCGTGTCCCCTCCCCTCCGGGGCGGAAGCGCTGGCCCGCTGGCTGCAATCCCGGGGGATGCGTCTTCCTCGCCCGGGCAGCGCGGCGGGGTGCCAACAAGGATTCGAGCGATGATGAAGTGGCTGATGGGACTGGCCCTGCTGGGCATCGGCGTGGCGCTGGCGTTCGCGGGCGGGCGGATGGTGTACCGCTCCAAGGCGAGCAGGGACTGGCCCACCGCGCAGGGCACCGTGCTGACCTCCCGCGTGGAGACGCTGCGCAGCAAGCGCGCGGTGAGCTTCCGCCCGGAGGTGAGCTACCGCTACGAGGTGAACGGCGTCCCCTACACCTCCGACACGGTGGCCTTCGACGGCCACGGCGCCGGGGGGCTCGCGGACGCGCAGGCCGTGTCGCGCCACTACGCGGCGGGCTCGCCGGTGACGCTGCACTACGAGCCGGAGGACCCTTCCGTGGCGTGCCTCCAGTGCGGCGACACGGGCGTCGTGAACTACCTGGTGACGCTGGGCGGCGCGGGGTTCGCGCTGGTGGCCGCCTGGGGCCTGGTGGAGCTGGCCCGCTCCAGCCTGCGCGACGGCAAGCGCGCCGCCCCGCCGCTGCGCGCGAAGGCCCGGTAGGCAACGCCGGGCCGCCCTTTCGAGTGACGGGCTGAGCACTTCCGGCGGGAAGGCTTCGACAGGCGCGGCCTCGAGTGCCCATCCTGGGGCGGACACCCGCCTCCTGGAGAACGCATGCCCGTCACCATCCGCCCCGCGAAGGACTCGGACGCGCCCGCGCTGGGCCGCATGGGCGCGGCGCTCGCGCGTCAGCACCATGGCTTCGACGCCCAGCGCTTCATGGTCCCGGACGACGTGGAGTCCGGCTACCGCTGGTGGCTGGGCAAGGAGGCGCGCCGCCCACAGGAGGCCGTGGTGCTGGTGGCCGAGCTGGACGGCGAGGTCGTGGGCTACTGCTACGGCCGGCTGGAGGGCGTGGACTGGAACATGCTCCTGGACAGGCACGGCGCCCTGCACGACATCTGGGTGGAGGCGACGGCGCGCGGCACCGGCACCGGCCGGCTGCTCGCGGAGGCCATGGTGCAGCGGCTCACGGAGCTGGGCGCGCCGCGCGTCGTGCTCAGCACCGCCGCGAAGAACGAAGCCGCGCGGCGCCTGTTCGAACGGCTGGGCTGGCGTCCCACCATGGTGGAGATGACCCGCGAGACGCCGCCCCGTTCCTGAGCGAAGGGCGCTCCCTACTTCTTCTGCTCCTTCACCCACGAGTCCTTCAGCGTCACCGTGCGGTTGAAGACGGCGCGCCCGGCTTGGAGTCCACCGCGTCCGCGCAGAAGTACCCCAGGCGCTCGAACTGGAAGCGGTCCCCTGGCTTCGCGTCCGCCAAGCCCGGCTCCACGCGCGCGCCGGTGAGGGTCTCCAGGCTGTTCGGGTTGAGGAACTCCTTGAAGTCCTTCGCCTCGTCCTTGTCCGGCTGCTCCACGGAGAAGAGCCGGTCGAACAGCCGCACCTGCGCCACGGGGGCGTTGCCCGGCACCCAGTGCAGCGTGCCCTTCACCTTGCGGCCATCCGGCGAGTCGCCACCGCGCGTGGCCGGGTCGTAGGTGCAGCGCAGCTCCGTGATGTTGCCCGCCGCGTCCTTGATGACCTTCTCGCACTTGATGAAGTACGCGGAGCGCAGGCGCACCTCCTTGCCCGGCGCCAGGCGGAAGAAGCCCTTCTCCGGCACCTCCTGGAAGTCGTCCGCCTCGATGTAGAGCTCGCGCATGAACGGCACCTTGCGCGTGCCCATGTCCTCGCGCTTCGGGTGGTTCGCCGTCTCCAGCTCCTCCGTCTGGCCCTCCGGGTAGTTCTCCAACACCACCTTGAGCGGACGCAGGACGGCCATGGCGCGCGGCGCCGTCTCGTTGAGGTCGTCCCGGATGGACAGCTCCAGCACGCCCATGTCGATGAGGCTGTCGGACTTGCTCACGCCAATGCGCTTCGCGAAGTCGCGCAGCGACGCCGGCGTGTAGCCCCGGCGGCGCAGGCCGCTGATGGTCAGCATGCGCGGATCATCCCAGCCGGAGACGCGCTTCTCCTGCACCAACTGGAGCAGCTTGCGCTTGCTCATCACCGCGTAGGTGAGGTTCAGCCGCGCGAACTCGTACTGGTAGGGCCGGTCACCCTTGATGAGCGCGCCGACGATCCAGTCGTACAGCACGCGCCGGTTCTCGAACTCCAGCGTGCAGACGGAGTGCGTGATGCCCTCGATGGCGTCCGACAGACAGTGCGCGAAGTCGTAGAGCGGGTAGATGCACCACTTGTCGCCCGTGCGGTGGTGGTGCGCGTGCCGGATGCGGTAGATGGGCGGGTCGCGCAGCACGGGGTTCGACGACGTCATGTCGATCTTCGCGCGCAGCGTGTGCTTGCCGTCCGGGAACTCGCCCGCCTTCATCCGGCGGAACAGGTCCAGGTTCTCCTCCACCGTGCGCGTGCGGTACGGGCTGTCCTTGCCCGGCGTGGTGAAGTTGCCGCGGTACTGGCTGATTTCCTCCGGCGACAGGCTGCACACGTAGGCCTGGCCCTGCGAAATGAGCTGCTCCGCGAAGGCGTAGAGCCGGTCGAAGTAGTCGGACGCGAAAAAGCGCCGGTCGTCCCAGTCGAACCCGAGCCAGCGCACGTCGCGCTGGATGGACTCCACGTAGTCCGTGTCCTCGGTGAGCGGGTTGGTGTCGTCGAGCCGCAGGTTGCACTTGCCGCCATACTGCTGCGCCAGCCCGAAGTTCAGCACGATGGACTTGGCGTGGCCGATGTGGAGGTAGCCGTTGGGCTCGGGCGGGAAGCGGGTGTGCACGCGTCCGCCGTGCTTTCCCGTCCGCCGGTCTTCCTCAACGACTTCCTGGAGGAAGTTGAGGCCCTGCGTCTCGTTCGTCGTCGTCATGATGGGTGCGAATCCTCTTGAAGCGGGACCAGGGGAGCAAGGTTTTCCTGACCCGTGCCCCGGGTTCAGACCTCCGCCAGCAGCGACTCCCAGGCCTTGAGCGCCCGCTCGGCGGACAACTCGTCCGCCCGCTCCAGGGCCCGCTGGCGCAGGCCGTCGCGCCACCCGGCGTCCTCCACCACGCGGGACAGGGCCTGGGCCATGGCCGCGTCGTCCCCCATGGGGACCAGCACCCCTGCCCGCCCCCCGTCCAGGGCCTCCGCGGGGCCGGAGGGACAGTCCGTGCTGACGATGGGGCAGCCCAGCGCGAGCGCCTCCAGCAGCACCATGGGCAGGCCCTCGAAGCGCGAGGACAGGGCGAACGCCGTGGCCCGCCGCATCAGCGCGTGCGGGTTGTCCGCGTAGCCTGGCATGAACACGGAAGCCTCCACCCCCAGTTCCGCCACCAGCGCCTTCAGCTCCGCCTCCAGCGACCCCACCCCCAGGACGAGCAGGTGGGTGTCCGTCCCGGCGGCCCGCATCCGGGCGTGCGCGCGGATGAGCATGTCGAAGGACTTCTGCGGCTCCAGCCGGCCCACCGCGATGACCACGGGCTTCTGGAACACCGGCTCCGCCCACGCGGGCAGGGGGGCGTCCGCCGCGGCGCGGATCCGCTCCGCGTCCACGAAGTTGGGGATGACCTCCAGCCGCTCGCGGTCCACGTTCACCAGCTCCGCGAACGCCTTCGCGGAGTCGTAGCCGCACGCCACGATGCGGTCCATGCCCGGGTAGAGCACCTTCAGGCCCCAGAGCTGACGGCGCGGCTGTTCCCGGTGGAAGGCCCCCCAGTCGAAGTGCACCATCCCCAACACGGGCTTGCCCAGAAGGGCCCCCGCCATCCGCGCCAGCAGGGCCGCCCGCCCCTCCTGCCCGGAGACGATGATGTCCGCCTTGCGCGCCTCGTGGAACAGCCGCCACAGCATCCGCGGCAGCTCCCAGCGCCGGTAGGCCTCCACGCCCACGCCCCAGGAGATGGGCACGTCCGCCGGGATGCGCCCGCGCGTGTCCGGCGGCGGCGGCCCGTGGTGGAAGAACAGCGAGGGCTCGAACCGCTCCCGGTCCAGGCCCGCCAGCACGTTGCACACCGAGCGCTCGATGCCCCCCGTCCCCATGAAGACGAGCGTGAACAACACACGCTTCCGCCCGGGTGCCGGCACCGCCGTGTCTCGCGCCTGCGGTTCCAATGTCTGGGATTCCCGGTAAGAAACGATTTTCAATCTCCCGCCCGGCGCGCGAGCGTCCGACGGGCCCACCCCTGGAGTTGCTCGTTGCTCAATAGCTCACGCACCTTGCGATAGGTAGCGAAGGCCACCCGACCCCGCCACTCAGGAGACAGTTGAACGGCGTCGTGCCGGTGGAGCTCCCGGGGGCAGCGCAGCTTTGAGACATCCCTTCCGGACGACAGGTGGGCGGACTTCAGCCCCTGGGCGATGGCGTACTGGAGGGACTCCGCCACGGTGGTGGTCATCACGCTGTAGTCGCTCCAGCGGGGCAGATAGCCGGAGTAGTAGAGATACAGCGTGTCGCCCAGCACGAAGCCCACGCGGGTGGCGACCACCGCCCCGCCGATGCACAGTTGAAACACGCGCACGGCGTCCTGCCGGGCAAGCTCCTGGCACAGGGCCGCGAGGAAGTCCCGGGCCTGCGCCGAGCTGAACACGTCGCGGTGCCGCACGCCCGCGTCCTGCGCCTGCGCGCGGGCCTGGTGCAGTTGGAAGAACGTGGTGAGCGCCGGGGCGACCTCCTCCGGCGTGCGCGCGACCTGGAAGGTGAAGGAGAGCCCGTCGCGCTTGAGCGAGTTGTAGCACTTGCGCAGCGACTCCTTGATGTTGCGCGAGCGGCCCGCCTTGAACGCCTCCCACGTGGGCGCGAGCTCCAGCACGTACGCGGGCACCTCGTGCAGCGGCGTGAGCGGCGACATCCGGGACAGCTCTCCCGCCGCTGGGCCTTGCAGGTCCAGCCCGCTCCAGAGGATCCAATCCCATTCCGACGCGTGCGCGCGCAGGTGGCGCGTGACGGCCGCGAAGGCGGGGGCCTCCAGCTCCGGCGCGCAGAGGAGCCCGCGCAGCTCCGTGACGTTGGGGTCCGCGCCCAGGAACTGGAGCACGCGGAAGCGCAAGGGCCCGGAGCCCGGGCGCTCCGTGAGCATGAGCGGCGCCACCGCGCGCAGCGCTCCGTCCGCGCTCCGCAGCGCGAGCACGCGGAGGTGGTCGCGCACGCTGCGGCGCCGCTCCTGGAAGTGGCGCCACCAGGTGACGTTCCACTCCCAGGTGGCGAAGGGCAGCCCCTGCCCCACCCGGGCCGCCAGCGCCCGCCACTCCGGGCCCAGCGCGTGGAGCCCCTCCGCCGTGTCCACCTGTTCGACGCTGAGGCGCATCAGAGCCACCGCAGGACGGTGCGGGTGGCGAGCTTCAGCGCGGTGTGCTCCGCCGCGCCCCACTCCCGCCGGTAGCGTTCGTGGATGAGCCGGTACGCGCTCACCGCCTTGCTGGCGTCGCGCTCGTTGTGCATCAGCGACGGCGCGCCGGTGCGGTACTCCAGCACCACGCGGTCCAGGAACACCGCGCCCGCGCGGCGGATGGCGCGCAGGTAGAAGTCCACGTCCTCCACCAGCGGCAGCCGCGTGTCGTAGCCGCCGACCCGCGGCAGCAGCTCCCGGCGGATGAGGCACGCGGAGTTCACCAGCACCGTGGGGCGGAACAGCATGTTCGCCACCATCCAGCGCCGCGACCCCAGGCGCTCCGCCACGCGCGCCCGGCGCGCCGCGTCCTCGAAGTAGGCCGTCTGCCGGGCCAGCACCCCGGGGTCGTCTCCGAAGGGCGCCACGCGGCCGAAGGCCACCCCCCGGTCCGGATGCGCGTCGAGCGCCTGCACGAGCGCCCGGTAGGCCCCCGGCGCCGCGCGGTCGTCGTCGTCCAGGAAGTGCAGGTAGCGGCCGGTGGTGAGCGGCCAGCCCTCGTTGCGCACCGTGGCGGGGTTGCCGCCGGTGGGCACGTCGCGCTTCACGTAGCGCACGCGCGCGTCCCCGAGCGCCAGGACGGGCTCCCGCGCGGAGCCCTCCGGGCTGTCGTCCAGCACCAGCACCTCCACGCGCACGCCGTCGTCCGCCTGGGACAGCGCGCTCCTCACCGCCTCCACCACGAGCGCCGGACGGCGGAAGGTGGGCACCACCACGGAGACCTCAGGCGTCATCTCGGCACCTCCAGCCAGGGCACCCCAGGTGCGCCGGGCGAGGCAGGGCTCGGGCCTCACTGCTTGGGGCATCAACGAGCCCGGGGGCCTCCTGCCGTGCACTGGACTCCGGGTATAGGCTCACAATCCATCCTCGTGAAGAAACCCAACCATCCCCGCCCCGCCCGCCTCGTCGCGCTCGCCCTGGTGGGCGTGCTCGCGGTGGTGGCCGTCATCGCGTACCGCAACGTCCGCACCGCCCGCGCCGTCTTGCACCCCGCGCGCCAGCCGCTGAAGCCCGTGGCGGAAGGCGCGCTCGCGGAGCGCACGGACGTGGCGCTGCGCACGCGTGACGGGCTGACGCTGCGCGGCTGGTACCTGCCCTCGCGCAACCACGCGGCGGTGGTGGTGATGCACGGCTTCGCGGAGAACCGCACGCAGATGCTCTTCGAGGCGGAGGTGCTCTCCCGCGCGGGCTACGGCGTGCTGCTCTTCGACTCGCGCGGCCACGGCGAGAGCGAGGGCGACCTGGTGACGTGGGGCGACCGCGAGCGCGAGGACCTGCGCGCGGCGGTGGACTTCGTCTCGCACCGCGACGACGTGGACCCCTCGCGCCTGGGCGTGCTGGGCTTCTCCATGGGCGGCACCACCGCGATGCTGGAGGCGCTGGAGGATGACCGCCTCAAGGCGGTGGCCGCCGCGGGCGCGTACCCGTCGCTGGAGGCGGACACGCGCTACAGCTACGGCAAGTGGGGGCCGCTGAGCGCCCAGCCGGTGCTCTGGACGATGCGCCTGTCCGGCGTGGACGTGGACGCGGTGGACCCCATGAAGCGCCTGTGTGACTTGAAGGGCCGGCCGCTGCTGCTGATCAACGGCGACGTCGACGCGTACGCACCCGCGTTCCTCCAGGACGCGCTGTTCCAGGCCGCGTGCGAACCCAAGTCCTACTGGGTGGTGCCCGGCGCGCACCACGGCGAGTACGCGAAGAAGGCCCCGCAGGAGTACGCGCACCGCCTGCGCGCCTTCTTCGACGCGGCGCTGCTCAGCGGCTCCTGACCGCCGCCGGTACCACGGGCGCTGGCGCGTCAGGCGCGGACGCTGGCGCGTCAGGCGCGGCGCGCCACTCCGGCGGCGCATCCAGTTCGGGGCGGCCCTCCAGCAGCTCGTGCGGGCGGAAGCCGGCCTTGTAGCGCAGCGAATCGCACGCGAGCACGCGGTAGCCCAGGTACACGTAGGGGATGCCCCGCTCGCGCGCCAGCTCCACCTGGAACAGCACGCTCGCCTTGCCCAGCGACAGCCGCGCGGAGGCGGGGTCGTAGAAGAAGTACACCGCGCTCCACGCGTGCGGCGTCTCGTCGCACAGGCCCAGCCCCACCAGCTTCGGACCCGCCGGGTCGCTGTCGTCGTACCAGGCCACCTCGCGCGCGGACGGGTGCGGGAAGGCGAACTGGAGCGAGTACTCCCGCGCGCCCAGTTCGGACGCCTCCCATTCGCGCGACGCCTCCCGCTCCGCGTGCCACGCGCGGTACAGCGCCAGGCGCTCCTCGTCCACGCGCGGCGGGCCCACCTCCACGCGCAGGTGCGCGCACGCGGCGCGGGGCCCGGCGCTGGCTGCGGTTGGGCGTGAAGCCCGCCACCGGCACGCGCAGGGACACGCACTCGTTGCACGCCGCGCACGCGGGCCGGAAGTACTGCGGTCCGAACCGGCGCCAGCCGCGCACGAGCAGGTGCTCGTACTCCTGCGCCGTGACGTTGCGCATCAGCAACGTCTCCAGGGACGCCTCCCGGTCCGGCAGGTAGCTGCACGGGCGCGGGGGTTCGACTTCATGTGCCAGCAGGACGGCCATCGGTGTTCCCTTCCTGTCGGCCCCGGGTCCGCGCGTCAAGCCATGCCTGCCCGGCTGGCGACCCACCCTTCGTCGGAAACGACCCGGCCGTGTCGGCCGTTACGTACCCACAGATGGCACAACGGCTGCAAGCCTCCGGGTGAAGCCGAACCGCTTGCGGAAGAGGATGGACGCACATGGCCCGCGAGGAACTGCATCCCGGATGGCTGGCGCTGGAACCGGAGGAGGCCGACGGCCCCCTCTGGAGCGACGCGTTCCTCGAGGAGGATGACGCCTCGCTTCAGGCCCCCGCGGCCGACGTCGTGGACGACCTGGACGCGTTCGACTTCGCCATCGCCAGCTTCTGAAATGCGCGGGCAGGCGGCCTCGGTGCGGCAAATCTGTCGCGATCCAGGCGCTAATTTTTCCGGTCCGCCCCCTGAAGGGCCCGTAGAAACTTCCGAGAAACCGCGAGAGGGCCCGCCGCGTTCGCTTCCCCGGACAGCAGGCGGGTAGCCCCGGACACAGGGGCGAGGCGAGCTGCCCCGTGGTGGCGCAATGCCCCGCTGGCGGGGAGGCCCGGCTGGCTTCTCAGTCGTGGGCGCCCCGGTATAAACGCCGGCCTATGTCCTCAATCGACGTCTCGGTCGTGATGCCCACCTACAAGCGCGAGAAGGAGGTGGTGGAGGCCATCCACTCCGCGCTGCGTCAAGAAGGCGTCCAGGTGGAGGTGCTCGTCCTGGACGACTCGGCGGAGGGCACGGCGCGCGACGCGGTGCAGGGCCTTGGCGATTCGCGCGTGCGCTACTTCCAGCAGGAGGTGCCGTCCAAGGGGCGCCCCGCGCTGGTGCGAAACCACGGCGCCACGCTGGCGAAGGGCCGCTACCTGCACTTCCTGGACGACGACGACACGCTCGCCGAAGGGGCGCTCAAGGCGATGGTGACGGCGCTGGACGCGCGCCCGGACGCGGGCGTGGCGGTGGGCTGGGTGGTGCCCTTCAGCGAGGACCCGGAGTGGCTGGAGGACAAGAGCAGCTACTTCGAGCGCGTCGCGAAGGTGGGGGCCACCACGCCCAGCAGCGCGTGGACGGTGGCGCACATCCTGTTCCTGGGCACGCTGTACGTGAACTCCGCGTGCATGGTGCGCCGCGAGTACTTCCAGCCGCTGGGCGGGTTCGACCCCAACATCCCCGTCTACGAGGACGTGGACTTCTACATGCGCGGCATCCGCCGCTACGGCCACGTCTACGTGAACCGGCCCATCCTCAACTACCGCGTGGGCAAGCCGTCGCTGATGAACGACCTGGGCAAGACGGGCGCGAAGGTGGAGAAGTCCGTGGCGGAGTCCAACGCCATCATCCACAACAAGTACCGGCGCGAGCACGGGGAGCTGGAGTACCGGCTCCTGCAGGTGGCCACGCGCGCGCTGAAGGGCCGCTTCGGCCTCACGCGCTACCTCCCCCTCAAGCTGCCTTAGCGTCTCCTGAAAGGGCCCCTCACCGTGAGCCTGCGTCGTCGTCTCGTTGGAACCGCCAAGCGGCAGTTGAAGCAGACCCTGGGGCCCGTGGTGCAGCGCGCGATGGCCCCCGCGCGTGCCTTCCTCCCCCCGGAGACCTGGAGCCTGGAGTCGCGCGCCGGCCAGGGCCTCTTCCTGGAGGGCGTGTCGCTGTCGCGGCTCGCGAGCGAGTACGGCTCGCCGCTGCACGTCGTCCACCTGGCGGCGCTGCACCGCAACGCGGACGCGTTCCAGGCCGTGCCCCCGGGCGCGGCGGGCGGCTGCGAGGTCTACTACTCGTACAAGACCAACCCCGTGCCGGGCGTGCTGTCCGCGCTGCACGCGCGCGGCGTGGGCGCGGAGGTCATCTCCGCCTACGAACTGTGGCTCGCGCTCAAGCTGGGCGTGGCGCCGGAGCGCATCGTCTACAACGGCCCGGTGAAGTCGGACGCGTCCATCCGCGAGTCCATCACCCGGGGCATCGGCCTCCTGGCCGCGAACCACCGCGAGGAGCTGGACGTCTTCTCACGCCACGCGGCGCAAGCCGGCAAGCGCCCGCGCGTGGCCGTGCGGGTGACGACGGCCACGGGCTGGACGTCGCAGTTCGGCACGCCCGTCGCGGGGGGCCAGGCGCTGGCGGCGTACCGTCAGGCGCTGGCGGCGGGGAACCTGGACGTGGTGGGCCTGCACGCGCACCGCGGCGAGCTGATCCGCACGGAAGGCGAGCTGGAGGGCTTCGTCGGCTCGGTGCTGGACTTCGCGGATGAGCTGCACCGCGAGCTGGGGCTGGACCTGGAGGTGCTGGACCTGGGCGGCAGCCTCTGCACGCCGACGGTGGAGCACATCGAGCAGCGGGACTGGCGGCTCAACCTCACCTTCCAGCGCGACCTGCCCGCGCCGGACTTCGCGGCGGCGCTCTCCATCGAGCGGTACGTGGCGAAGGTGGTGTCCCAGGTGGAGGCGCACTACGCGAAGCAGGGCCGCAAGCGTCCGCGCATCTTCCTGGAGCCGGGCCGCGCGATGACGGGCAACACGCAGCTGCTGCTGGGCCGGGTGCACGCGCTCAAGGAGGGCGGCGAGCGGACGTGGGCGGTGCTCGACATGGGCATCAACCACGCGGAATGCGTGCGCAACGAGTACCACCAGCTCTTCCACGTCGAGCAGCCGGCCGCGCCCGCGCACCGCGCGTACACGGTGGTGGGCCCCATCTGCACGCCGGGGGACACGCTGTACCACGCGGTGCGGCTGCCGGAGCTGAAGGTGGGCGACACGCTGGCCATCATGGACGCGGGCGCGTACTTCGTGCCCTTCGGCACGTCCTTCTCCTTCCCGCAGCCGGCCATCGTGGGCGTGGAGGGCGGGAAGGTGCGGCTCTTGCGCCGGGCGGAGACGCACGAGGACCTGGTGACGTTCGACGACCCGGTCCCCGCGGCCCCTCGCGCCGCGGGCTGACGGCCTTCAGCGGTTGAGGACCATCATCCGGAGGAAGGCGCGCGGGTGGCGCGCGGCCCCGTAGGAGATGGTGGCCAGCTCCACCGCCGCGGGCATCATGTCGTCCCGGTCGATGAGCGGATCCACCGCCGTCTCCTTGTGGGTGTTGAACCACTGCCGCCACTGCCGGGCCTCGTCCGCCGGCAGCGCGCCGGACAGCCGCTGGAGGTTGAGCAGCATCTCCAGCGCGATGCGGTTGCAGAACACCGCGTCCTCGTGCGCCGCGGCGGCGTCGCGCGCGTCCTCCACCGCGCGCGCGAGCGCGTCCCGGTCCCCGGTGGCCGCGTGGTACGCGAGCAGCGGCAGGGGCAGCCCCCGCGCGATGTCGAAGCCCATCTGCCCGTAGAAGCGCGGGTTGAAGTCGATGAGGAGGTACGAGTCCTTCGTCTGGATGAACTCCACCTCGAAGACGCCGTGGTAGCCCAGCTTCTTGCACAGCCGGGTGAGCCCCGCGACGAGGTCCGGGCGCAGCGGCGCGGACTCGAAGCAGACGCCCACGCCCAGGCGGCGCGGACGCTGGAGGACCTTCATCGCGGCGCGGGCCTCGAAGAGCTCGCCGGACGCGTCCACGAAGCCGGAGAGGCTGTAGATGCCCTCCGCGGCCTCCGGGTGGAACTCCTGCACCATGGGGTTCACCACCGCCGGGTCGAACTTCACGAGCATGGGCGCGTACGTGTCGCGCGCGAACTCGCGGTACTCGCGCGCCAGGTCGTCCGGGGACGACACCGGCTGCCCCTTGCGGTGCGTGGCGTGGAGGATCTGCGTGGTGGGCTTGAGCAGCACCGGGAACTTCGCCTCGCGGCGCACCTGCTCCAGGTCCTCCTCCGACTGGGGGAACCAGGTGCGCGGCAGGTGCAGGCCCGCTTCCGTGCCCAGCTCATAGAGGCGGCGCTTGTTGAGCAGCCCGTACACCGCGTCCACGCCCGGGTCGTAGAGGTGGAAGAGGTCCTCCAGCTTGGAGCGGTGCGCGGCGATGAGCCACGCCAGCTCGTCGCTCGTCGGGTAGAGCACGTGCTTGACGGGCTCGCGCAGGCCGAAGTCCACCAGCCACTGGAGGAAGTCCTCCGGGCGCGACTCCGGCGGGCACTGCACGCGGCGGCTGACGAAGCGCGAGTAGCTGGCCGGCCCCAGCCGGCCGGTGTCCGCCACCGTCACGTCCACGCCGTGGCGGCCCAGACAGCGAGCGGCGGCCAGGGTGCCGTAGAAGTTGGCGGAGAACAGCAACGCCGGGGGGCGGGCCGCGATGTCGGCCGCGGGGGCCTCATCGGAGAAGGCGGCCTCTTGCATCTCATGCTCCAGGTTCGCGGGGTCGGCCTCGCGGCGCGGGCGCGCGGAGGAACGACGGGATGGGCGGTGGGGACGCTGCGCGAGGCGGCCGCCCCCGAGGTCAGGGGTTGACGGGCCGGCGACGGCGGTGCTGGCCATCAGCCCCGCGGCGAGAAGCGTCAGAAGGTGCCTGTTCATGTCGAGCCGTCTGCCTCCGGCGGTTCGGGGCGCCGCCGGAAACCCAATTCCCGACAGAATACCTTTTCCGGCGCCGCTTGCGACCCGCCCCCGACAATTGGATCCCCAAGAGGCTGGCCGGTGCCGGGGTCAGGCTGGCGTGCCGCCGGGGGGGCACCAGCGCAGGAAGCCGTGAGCAAGAAGCCAGGCGTCGGTGGAGACGCCCGGGGTCATCCGCGCGAGCCGCGCGACGGACCCGGCGAACGCGTCCGGGGGCGCGGTGTGGCCCTCCGCGCGCGCGGCCTTCCAGGCCGTCTCCCACGCCTGGAAGAAGGCGTGCATGGGCTCGCCGGGGCGGACGCGGCGGCGCAGGTCGCGGGGCAGCCAGTCGCGCAAGAGCAGCGGCGCGAAGCCCCGGGAGAAGTCGGTGTGGAAGAGGAGTCCCTCGCGCGCGGGGGCTCCCGCCTCCGGGGTCCGGCGCAGCAGGTGGGCCACCAGCACGGCGCCGTCCGTGTCGGAGGAGCCCTCCACGAGCAGCCCGCCGGGCAGCAGGGGGCGCGACATCGCGAGGTGGGCCTCCGGGATGCGCTCCGGAGGGCCCTGGCGCAGGAGGTTCATGGCGCGCACCAGGCGGGCGGGCTCGTCCGGGGACAGGGGGAGCGCGAAGCCGCCCTCGCGGAAGTGCGTGCGCGCGTCCGCGTGCGCACGCGCGGCGGCGGTGGCGCGCTCCGGCTCCAGCTCCACGCCCACCACGGCAGCGCCGGGTTCAGCGCGCGCAAGGCGGTGGCGCTCTCCAGCGTGGTCCACGGGTGTTCTCCGAAGCCCACGTCCACGAAGACGGCGCGGGCCCACGCGTCGTCCGTGCGCGTGAGGAGCGCGGCCTCGAACTGGCACAGGTACGCGTCCAGCGCGCGCAGGCGCCCGCGCGCGGTCCTGCCCCGGGTGGGGGTATCCAGCTCACCAGCCATGCCCGACGTTGTAGCGCGGGAGGTCCTTGCCCGGCGCGGTTGCCGTGACCCGGAATGTCGCGGCCCTGGCCGCCAACCCCTGGATCATCCGACAACCTCACGCGCTTCTTCAAGACGGTCACGGTCATCCTCATCCGTCCCTGGGGCACCACGGTCATCGACCTGTTCGGCGTGGACTCCAGCGACGACTACGGCTTCCAGGCCCGCGTCCCGCCGCCGGGAGCCCACGGGTCCCCGGCGGTGTCGCGGTGCGATTTTCGTCCCGCCCACGGTGCCCCTAGAGTCCAGGTCCCGTGAGCCCCCTGTCCGCCACCTGTCCCCGCTGTGGTGCCCCCCGCGTGGACGGGCCCGAGTGCCCGGCCTGCGGCGTCATCTACCTGCGCGCGGAGGTGCGCGCCGCCACCCAACAGGCCGAGGCCCGCGACCGCGAGGCCCGCGAGGCCGCCCGGCGCGAGGCCGAGACCAGCGGCAGGCGTTGCG
>NZ_JBKGHJ010001119.1:0-882 GCF_046520365.1 Corallococcus sp. 4LFB | reverse complement strand
CGCCCGTCATGAGGGGCCAGAAGAACTCCCAGACGGAGACGTCGAAGCTGAAAGGCGTCTTCTGCAGGACGACGTCCGAAGGGCCCAGCCCGTAGGCGGACTGCATCCACAGCAGGCGATTCACCACGGGCCCATGGGCATTCATGGCGCCCTTGGGGCGGCCGGTGGAGCCGGAGGTGAAGATGACGTAGGCCAGACCGTCGGCGGTGGCGCGCGGCGGCGGCGCAAGCCGGGGCTGGAGCGCGATGGCCTCCCACTGCGTGTCCAGGCACAGCACCCGGGCGTCATGCGCGGGCAGGCGCGAGAGCAGGTGCTCCTGAGCCAGGAGCACCGCAGGGCGCGCGTCCTCCAGCATCCAGGTGAGGCGCTGGGCGGGGTAGGCGGGGTCGAAGGGGACGTAGGCGCCGCCAGCCTTGAGCGTGGCCAACAGTGCGACGACGAGCTCCAGGGAGCGCTCCAGCAGGAGGCCGACGCGGACCTCGGGCCCCACGCCTTGCGCGATGAGGGCATGCGCGAGCTGATTGGCCCGCGCGTCCAGCTCCCGGTACGTCAGCGTGCGGCCCTCGAAGACGAGAGCGACAGCGTCGGGGGTGCGCTCCACCTGCGCCTCGATGAGGCCGTGCAGCGTGACATCGCGCGGGAAGCCAGTCGCCGTCGCGTTCCAGTCCACCAGCACCTGCCGGCGCTCGGCCTCATCCATGAGCGGCAGCGCGGACACATGCTGCCCGGCATCCAGGACGATGGCCTCCAGCAGCACGCGCAGGTGGCCGAGGAGTCGGCGGATGGAGTCCTCGCGGAACAGGGCGGTGCTGTAGGTGACGGAGCCGGCCAGGCCCTGGGGCGAGTGCGTGAAGACGAAGCTGAGGTCGAACTTCGCGGCCG
>NZ_JBKGHJ010001118.1:0-884 GCF_046520365.1 Corallococcus sp. 4LFB | reverse complement strand
ACGAGCGTGTTGACGAAGAAGCCGATGAGGCTCTCCGTCTCCGCGTGGGTGCGGCCCGCGATGGGCGTGCCGACGCTGATGTCCTCCTGGCCGGAGTAGCGCGAGAGGAGCACCTGGAAGGCCGCCAGCAGGAGCATGAACGGTGTGACCGCCTCACGCTGGGCCAGGGCCTTGAGCGCACCCGCGAGCGGCAAGGGCAGCCGCAGCGGCTGCATGCCACCGTGGGACGACTGCACGGCGGGGCGCGGGAAGTCCGTGGGCAGCTCCAGGGGCGCTGCGTCCGCGAGGCGCTGACGCCAGTAGGAGAGCTGGGTCTCCAGGACGTCACCGTGCAGCCAGGAGCGCTGCCAGAGGGCGTAGTCGGCGTACTGGACGGGCAGCTCGGGCAGGGGCGAGGGCCGGCCGTCGGAGAAGGCCTGGTAGAGCGCGGCCACCTCGCGGACGAGGACGCCACGGGACCAGCCGTCGGAGACGATGTGGTGCAGGGTGAAGACGAGCACGTGCTCGGTGGGAGCGAGCTTCAGCAGCAGCGCGCGCACGAGAGGACCGGAGGCCAGGTCGAAGGGACGCTGGGCCTCGGTGGACGCCAGGCGCCGGGCCTCGTCGAGGGCGGACTCACCCAGGTGGGTGAGGTCCACCGTGGGCAGGAGCAGGTCGCTGGGGGAAGCGATGCGCTGGAAGGGCTGGCCCTGGCGAGAGGGGAAGGTGGTGCGCAGGGCCTCGTGGCGGCGGACCAGCTCGGTGAGGCTCTGGCGCAGGGCCTCGACGTGCAGCTCGCCATCCAGGCGGAGGATGGACGGGATGTTGTAGGTGGAGGCGCCAGGGACGAGCTGATCAATGAACCACAGGCGCTGCTGCGCGAAGGACAGCGGCAGCTCCCCCGT
>NZ_JBKGHJ010001117.1:0-885 GCF_046520365.1 Corallococcus sp. 4LFB | reverse complement strand
TGGCCAGGCAGGTCTACGCCGTCCCGACGGTAGAGAAGCTCTACAACCTCTACGGGCCCTCCGAGGACACCACCTACTCCACCGCCTCACTCGTCGGCCGTGACGAGGTGCCCCTCATCGGCAGGCCTCTGCCCGCCACGCGCGCCTACGTGCTCGACGCCTCGTTGCAGCCGGTACCTGTGGGCGTCGCTGGTGAGCTGTACCTCGCCGGTGAAGGCCAGGCGCGTGGCTACCTGCTGCGTCCGGAACTCACCGCGGAGCGCTTCGTGCCGGAGCCCTACGGCCCTCCGGGTGGCCGCATGTACCGCACGGGCGACCGCGTCCGTTACCGCGTGGACGGGAGGCTGGAGTACCTCGGTCGCATCGACTTCCAGGTGAAGGTGCGTGGCTTCCGCATCGAGCTGGGCGAAATCGAAGCGGCGCTCCGCCGCGCTCCAGGCCTCAAGGACGCCGTCGTCGTCGCCAAGGGCGAAGCCGCAGACAAGCGGCTGGTCGCCTACGTCGCGCCCAGGGCGGATGCCTCGCTGGAAGTGGAAGCCCTCAAGACGCAGCTACGTCAGGGGCTCCCTGAGTACATGGTGCCCTCCACCTTCGTGGTGCTGGACGCACTGCCCCTCAACTCCAACGGCAAGGTGGACCGCAAGGCCCTGCCGGAGCCGGATGCGCCGCAGTCAGGCAGCACCTACGAGGCACCTCGCACGCAAGTCGAAGCAAAGCTGGCGTCCATCTGGGCGGAGGTCCTCCGCCTGCCCCAGGTAAGCGTGAAGGACTCCTTCTTCGAGCTGGGTGGCCACTCCCTGCTGGCCACCCAGGTAGTGTCCCGCGTGCGCGCCGAGTTCAGCGTGGAACTGCCCCTGCGCGCCCTCTTCGAAGCCCCCACCGTGG
>NZ_JBKGHJ010001116.1:0-886 GCF_046520365.1 Corallococcus sp. 4LFB | reverse complement strand
CGCCAGCGCACCACGTCGCCGGTGCGGTAGAGGCGGGCACCCGGGGTGGAGGAGAAGCCATCCGGGATGAAGCGGTCCGCCGTCAATTCGGGACGGTTGAGGTAGCCGCGAGCGACGCCCTCGCCGCCGATGAACAGCTCCCCCGCGACGCCGACGGGCACGGGGCGCAGCGTGCGGTCCAGCACGTAGACGCGCACGTTGGGCAGGGGCCTGCCGATGGTGGGCGTGGGCGAGGCGTCGAAGGCGCAAGCGGTGGCGTCGACGGTGCACTCGGTGGGGCCGTAGACGTTGAAGACGCGGGGGCGCGGGACTTGGGCGAGGTGACGCCAGGTGGCCGGGTCCACGGCTTCACCGCCCACGAGGACGCGGCGGGGAATGGACTGGCTCTCCAGCAGGCCTTCATCCACCAGCAGGCGCAGGTGCGCGGGCGAGCAGTCCAGGACGTCCAACGCGTCCTGGCCAATGCGGTGGACGAGCTCGCGCACGTCGGCGCGGGCCTCGTCGGGGACGATGCAGAGGGTGTGGCCGTCGAGCACCTGGATGAGCTGCTTGACGGAGGCGTCGAAGGAGAGCGGCGCATTGACGCTGACGCGCTCTGCCGGCTGGGCACCGGAGTGCACGGTGGCGGCGAGTGCGACGCGCAGGTTCAGCACGGAGCGGTGCTGAATCATCACGCCCTTGGGGCGGCCGGTGCTGCCGGAGGTGTAGATGATGTACGCCAGGTGCTCCGGCGTGACTGACGTCACCGGGGCGTCCAACGCCTCACGGGAAAGGTCCGCGGCGTCGGAGTCCAGGCAGAGGTCGTGCGCGGCGTGCGGGGGCAGCGAGTCGCGCAGGCGCTGCTGGGTAAGCACCACTGGAGCGCCCGTGTCGGTGAGGACGTGGG
>NZ_JBKGHJ010001115.1:0-889 GCF_046520365.1 Corallococcus sp. 4LFB | reverse complement strand
GGGGGCGCATGGCGTGGAGCTGCTCGCGGACACGTGGCGCGCGTGGCGCCGTGGCTCGGGCCCGCGGGCATCACGCTCACCGTGGGCGACATGACCCGCGAGCCGCTGGCGGACGCGACGCACATCTTCTGCAACTGGGTGGCGTTCAGCCCGGAGACGAAGGCGCGGCTCGTCGCCCACCTGCGAACGTGCACCCCCGGCACGCGCATCATCACCGTCACCCGCCCCATCCAGGCGGAGGGCTTCACCGGCCATGCCTCCCACTGGATGCTCTTCACCTGGGGCTTCGAGAAGGTATGGCTTCAGGAATACCGCCCCGAGGCCCTCCCCGCGGCGCCTTGAGGGTCAGCGCGTCAGGTGCTTCAAGGTGAGGTAGACGAACTCCGCGCCGGGCTGGAGCGACGCCACCGGGACGCGCTCGTTGGGCGCGTGCGCGGTGCGTGCGTCGTCCGGCGTGAGCGCGAAGAGGTCGATGCCGTAGGCGTGGACGCCCGCGCGGCGCAGCGTGGCGGACTCGGTGGTGCCGGTGGACATGCGCGGCAGCACCGGCGCCTTCGGCCACACCTTCGCCGCGGCGGCCTTCACCGCGCGGAACATCGCGTTGTCCCCCACGGGCGACATGGGCGAGTCCGGCGGCGACACATCCATCTCCACCTCGATGTCCTTGTCATTCACGGCCGCGACGATGCGCTCGCGCACGGCCTTGGGGTCCGCGTCCGGCAGCAGGCGGCAGTTCACGGTGGCCTCGGCCGTCGCGGGAATCACGTTGGAGCGCGTGCCGGCCTTGAACACCGTGGGCACGCAGGTGGTGCGCAGCACGGCGCCCAGCGCGGGCTCCAGCCTCGCCACGGTGGCCACCGCGTCCTCGGGCGGCGCGTCCGGCGCTGCG
>NZ_JBKGHJ010001114.1:0-900 GCF_046520365.1 Corallococcus sp. 4LFB | reverse complement strand
TCACCCTCGTCAACACGGTGCCCTCCGCCATGGCGCAGCTGCTGCGCCTGAATGCAGTGCCGCCCACCGTGCGCGTCATCAACCTCGCGGGTGAGGCCCTGCCGGAGACGCTGGCGAAGCAGGTCTACGCAGTCCCGACGGTGCAGAAGCTCTACAACCTCTACGGGCCCTCCGAAGACACCACCTACACCACGGCCTCTCTCGTTGGCCGCGAGGAAGTGCCCCTTATCGGCAGGCCACTCCCCGCCACGCGTGCCTACGTGCTGGACGCTTCGTTGCAGCCGGTGCCCGTGGGTGTCGCAGGTGAGCTGTACCTCGCCGGTGAAGGCCAGGCGCGCGGATACCTCTTGCGCCCGGAACTCACCGCGGAGCGCTTCGTGCCGGAGCCCTACGGCCCTCCAGGTGGCCGCATGTACCGCACGGGCGACCGCGTCCGTTACCGCGTGGATGGGCGGCTGGAGTACCTCGGCCGCATCGACTTCCAGGTGAAGGTGCGTGGCTTCCGCATCGAGCTGGGCGAAATCGAAGCGGCGCTCCGGCGTGCTCCGGGCCTCAAGGACGCCGTCGTCGTCGCGAAGGGCGAAGCCGCCGACAAGCGCCTCATCGGCTACGTCACCGCGCGCGAAGGCCACTCGCTGGACTCCGAGGCACTCAAGGCCCACCTCCGGCAGCAACTGCCCGAGTACATGGTGCCTTCCGCGCTCCTCGTCCTGGACGCGCTGCCGCTCAACTCCAACGGCAAGGTGGACCGCAAGGCCCTGCCTGAACCGGGAAACCTCGCGCGCTCGTCCGACTTCGTCGCGCCGCGGAACGACACCGAGGAACAACTGGTCGCCCTCTTCGCCGAAGTGCTGCGCGTGGAGCGCGTGGGCGTCCGGGACGACTTCTTCGCGCTCGGCG
>NZ_JBKGHJ010001113.1:0-907 GCF_046520365.1 Corallococcus sp. 4LFB | reverse complement strand
GCGTTTCGGGGGCGGTGGTGGGGGCGCCGTCGTGGTGCTGGCGGTGGCGCTGACGGTGCGGCGCCCGGAGCTTGCCGTCCAGCAGCCGCTGGTGGTGCTCATCGGCATCGACGCGTTCCGGCCGGACCGGCTGGGCGCGACGGGGCACGGGGTGGCGCCCCAGGTGGAGCGCTTCCTCCAGGACGCCACGCTCTTCACGCGGGCCTATACGCCGGTGGCGCAGACGGAGCCCGCGTGGCGCTCGCTGCTCACCGCGCGGTGGCCGTACCGCACGGGCGTGCGCTACCCGCTGACGTCCGACGCGCGGCTCGTGCTGGCGCCCACCTTCGCGCAGCGCTTCGCGGACGCGGGATGGCGCACGGTGTTCGCCACGGACTGCTCGCGCTTCCACTTCGAGGGCCCGGCCTCCGGCTTCGCCACGCGCTGGCAGCCTCCGCGCGGCGCGCTCAACTTCGCGCTGGAGAAGCTGCGCTACCGGGCGCTGGGCCTCTTCGCGGACAACCCCGCGGGCGCCGCGTGGGTGCCCGAGTTCATCGACAACCGCGCGCTGGCCGGCATCCATGACCCCATGGGCTATGCGCGGCGGCTGTCGGACGGGCTGCTGGCGGAGGCGGGGGAGGGGCCGCTGCTCTTCGCCTTCCACGCCACGGCCGCGCACTTCCCGGGCGACCCGGTGTATCCGTTCTACCGCCGCTACGTGGCCGCGTCCGAGCCGCTGGAGCGCCGGCTGCGCATGCACTTCGCCCCGGTGGCGCCGGGCGCGAAGGGCGCGTGGAGCCGCGAGGGCGCGGAGGGGCTCTACGACGAGCTGCTCGCGCAGGCGGACGCGCAGGTGGGCACGCTGCTGGACGCGCTGCGGGCCTCCGGGCGCTACGACGACGCGCTCATCGTGCTGACTGTCCGACCA
>NZ_JBKGHJ010001112.1:0-908 GCF_046520365.1 Corallococcus sp. 4LFB | reverse complement strand
GGTCGGCGCGGGCCTGCGTGGCCTCGGAGGTCCGCGCGGGCCCGGCCCAGCTCCGGACTCTGGAGCTCCGCCAGCCGCTGGCCCTGCTTCACCGCCTGGCCCGTCGTCACGGCGACGGAGGCCACGCGCGCGGAGACCGGCGAGGACACCTCCGCGTAGGCGTCTTCACTGAAGGTCAGCTCTCCCAGCGCGGTGACGCTCTCTCCCCCCGGGCGGCCTCCACCTTCGCGGTGGTGACGCGCAGGTCCCGGAGCATCTCCGGCGGGACGTGCACGTGGATGACGTCCCCGGACTCGACGTGCAGCTTCTCCGGGGCGGCCTCGTCGTGCCCGGCTTCGTGAGCGTCTTCGTGCTCCGCCTTGGAGGACTTGCAGGCGGTGAGGCCCACGAGGACGGCGAGCAGCAGCAGGGTGGGCTTCATGGCAGGGCTCCGGTTTCGACTTCGAGCTGCACTCGGGCGAGCGCGACGCGCAGGAGGCCGTCGAGCCACGCGGCCCGCGCCTCCAGCGTGTCGCGGCGGATGAGGAGGAAGGCGGCGAGGTCCATCTCGCCGGCGTCGTAGGAGCGCTGCGCCAGCGCTTCGTTGTCGTCCAGCAGCGGCAGCACCTCTTCCAGGGCCCCGAGCGCATCGCGGCTCGCGCGGTAGCGGTCGGTCGCGGCCTGGACCTGGGCGGGCACGACGACGCGCGCGGCGCGAAGCTCCCCTTGCGCGCGGAGGGCGTCCGCTTCACCCACGAGGCGCGCTTCCTGTCCGCGGGCGAAGAGGGGCAGGGCACGCTGAGCGTTCCCAGGAGCACCGTCTCGTCCGCCTCCTTCTGGTAGCGCGCGCCAGCGTCACGTCGGCAGCACCTCGCCGCGGCCAGCGTCGCGGCGCCGTCGCCCGCGCTGTTCCTGCTCCAGGGCACCAG
>NZ_JBKGHJ010001111.1:0-911 GCF_046520365.1 Corallococcus sp. 4LFB | reverse complement strand
CGTCCGCCGTCAGGTCCGGCGGGGCAGGGCGGGGGATGGGCTCGAACACCAGCCTTCCATCCAACGCGAACAGTGGGGCCTCTCGCGCGCTCGCCAGCAATTCGCCCGGCGTCGCGCCGCCCGCCGCCATGTCCAGGAGCACCTCCTCCTCGGAGAACATCTCTGCCGCGAACTCGCGGAACGTCGTGTCCAGGCGCGGGAAGATGTCCCGCAACTGCGCCCACTCCTGCGCCGGGAGCTCCTTGCTGGATACCCATGGCCTGCGGTTTAGGAAACCGCCGCTCCGTCCAATGGTACCAGCGCTCAGTTCCCGCTCGAGTAGAGCAGATTCCCGCCGGCCTGACGCACTGGCACGACGCCGCCCCACCTCGGCCATGACGCACTTAGCCCTCCAGGAGGCGCTGAACGGCAAGGTCGTGGAGTGGATGGAGAGGGTGACGGACGAGCCGTACGGCGGTCAGCCCGGGAAAGGGGTGCCCCCGTGAGCCACGGCCTGCCACCCATCGTGCTTGTGAGCGCGAACTTGGGTTGAAGGAGGGTAAGGAGCCTCATGGCCTTTCGAGTCCAGCTCGCCGTCCTGCTCCTTTCCTTGCTCAGTGCGTGCGCCGCTCCAAGGGGGAGGGTTCGGCTGGATACGGGGGAGGGACCGCCCACGGAGTACAGCCCTCCTTCTCCCGTCCGGGCCGTGGCGGTCGGGGCCGGGGCATTCGAGAAGGCGCTGACCGAGCTGGTTCTGGCCGCGCCCCTGCGCCTGCGGGCTTCGCGGCCGGGCAACTGGGTGCGCGCCTCCTATCCCACGAGCGAGGCCGACTCCCGATGGCCGCGGGTGACGGACCGTGGCTTCGGCGGCTTCTGTGAACCGGGGCCTCGGCGGGGTGACTGCATCTCGCTGCTCGAAGACGTGATGGGGC
>NZ_JBKGHJ010001110.1:0-916 GCF_046520365.1 Corallococcus sp. 4LFB | reverse complement strand
GGCGAGCAGCCGCAGGCCCCCGGCGGCCTCCGTGAGCGCCCCCAGCGCGGCGCCCGCGAGCGCGGCCTCCTCCGGAGGGACAGCGTCCACCAGCTCCTCCAGCTGGTCCATGTAGAGGAGCAGCCCGCCCTGCGTGCCCAGCTTCGCGCGCAGCCTGCGGCCGAGCGACGTGGGTCCTGGCGCAGCGTCTCCGCGAGCGGCTCCTCCTCCACCTCCAGCACCGGCGCGAGCGCCACGGCGAGCGCGGACACGGGCCTGCGCCCGGGCACCAGCCGCGCGGTGCGCCAGCGCCGGCCGTCCTCCAGCGCGCCGTCCGCCACGGCGGGGAGGATGCCCGCGAGGCACAGGGACGACTTGCCACGCCGGAGTCGCCCGTCATCAGCAGGAAGGCCTCCGCCTTGAGCCGCTCCAGCACGGAGCGCTGCTCGCGGCGGCGGCCGAAGAAGAGGGCGCGGTGCTCGGCCTCGAAGGCCTGGAGGCCGCGGTAGGGGTTGCCCTCCGGCACGGCGGCCGGCGCCTCCTCGCGCGTCAGCGCCTCCAGCGCGTCGAGCAGCTGCGCGGCGGAGGCGTGGCGCTGGGCCGGGTCGCGCTTGAGGCACTTGTCGATGGCGGCGGCGAACCCGGGGTCCACCGACGGGGCCACCTCCAGCAGGGGGCGCACGTCGCGGGTGCGCACGGCCTCGGACAGCTCGCGCCAGGGCACGTCGCGGAAGGGGCCCCGGCCCGCGCACAGCTCGTAGAGCACGACGCCCAGCGAGTACACGTCGCTGCGCGCGGAGAGCTCCTCGCCCGCCCAGGCCTCCGGGGACATGTAGTAGGGCGTGCCCACCAGCGCGCGCGCGGCAGGGAGGCAGGAAGACGCCGTCCAGCGAGCGGCGCCCAGGGCGGGGCTGGACTCCGGTCCCAGTCCGCGGGC
>NZ_JBKGHJ010000110.1:0-19195 GCF_046520365.1 Corallococcus sp. 4LFB | reverse complement strand
GCCAGACGCTGGCGCGCACCGAGGCGACCCTCGCGGACACGCAGGCACGCTGCGCGCACGGAGGCACGCTCGCCGACACGCAGGCGACGCTGTCCAGCACGGAAGGCACGCTCGCGGAGACGCGCGGCGAGCTGGAGGCCACCAGCCAGACGCTCACGCAGACCCAGGACACCCTGGAGACGACGCGCGCCGACCTGGCGCAGGTGACCTCGCACCGCGACGAGCTGGACGCGGAGCTGAACGAGACGCGCGACATCCTCCAGCAGACCAACGGCCTCCTCGCCCGCACCACCGAGGAGCGCGACGCGCGCATCGCGGAGCTGCAGGCGCTCCATCAGGCCAAGGACGCGCTGGAGCAGGACCTCACCGGCCAGATTGGCCAGCTGCGCGCGGACCTGTCGGAGACGCAGGGGCTCTACGACGCCGAGCGCACCGCCCACGCGGCGCTCGCGGAGGAGACCACCGCGCGCATCAACGCCCTCACCGGCGAGCGCGACAACCTGTTCGCGGAGCTGAACGCCACCTCGCGGCAGCTGGCCGACACGCAGGCCAGCTCGCCAGCACCCAGGAGGCGCTGGCCCGCGAGGAGCAGGCCCACGCCCAGGCCCGTCAGGCCGCCGCCAGCGCGCAGGCGGAGCTCACGCGCCAGCTCACCGAGGCCCAGGCCAACGGCGAGGACCTGGCCGAGCAGCTCATCGTCACCAAGCACGAGCTGGGCACGCGCGTGTCGGAAGTCACGCAGCTGTCCTCCAGGCTCGCGCAGACGGAGGACGCGCGGCACGACCTGGAGGACCGCCTCCAGACGCTCACCCACGAGTCGCAGCGCCGTGAGGAGCTCCTCCAGAACGAGGTCGACACCAAGGGCAAGGAGCTGTCGGACACGCTCCGCAAGCTCACGCACGTGACGCAGGAGAAGATGCGTCAGGCGGAGGTGCTCAACCGCGAGGTCGCCACCCGCACGGATCAGCTCAAGCAGCTGGAAGGCCAGCTGGAGGCCCAGGCCGCCGAGGCGAAGAAGCAGGCGGACGCGCTCAACCAGCAGTTGGGCAACGTCTCCGGCGAGCTGGACGGGGCGCGCAAGGCCATCGCGGACCGCGACGCGCAGCTGCAGCAGGCCGCGCAACAGGCGAAGAAGCTCACCAGCGAGCGCGACGGACTGGCCGGCCAGCTCCAGCAGGCGCAGGCCCAGGCTCAAGCGCAGGCCCAGCAGGCGCAGGCCGCCGCCGCCGAGGCGAAGAAGCAGGCCGACGACCTCTCCGCGAAGCTCGCGAAGGCGGATCAGCGCATCGCGCAGCTCTCCCAGGAGGCCCAGAAGTTCGCCGCCGACACGGAGGCGAAGCTCAAGGAGGCCCAGGCCCAGCTGCAGGCGCGCACCAAGAAGGCGCAGGACCTGGAGCTGGCGCTGGAGAACGCCCAGAGCACCCGCGCCCGCGCGGAGAAGGAGCTCAACGCCCGCGTCGCCGCGGCGGAGGCCAAGGCCAACGAAGCGGCCGCGAAGGCCGCCACGGCGCAGAAGGAGCGCAAGGACCTGGAGGCCCGTCAGGCCAAGGAGCTGGAGGACCTCAACGCCAAGCAGAAGGCGGAGCTCGAGCGCCGCGAGTCCATCAAGGCCCAGGAGGTCGCCCGCCTCCAGACGTCCGTCCAGGAGAAGAGCAAGGCGCTCAAGGTCGCGGAGCTGGAGCTGGCCCGCTACAAGACCAAGGCCCCGGCCGCCGCCGCGAACGCCGCGAAGGGCACCAAGGCCACCGAGGACGAGCACCTGGCCGCCACGGTCCAGGCGAACCCGGTCATCCCGGCCGCCGCCAAGCCCCCGGCGAAGGCCGCCGCCAGGCCCGCCGCGAAGAAGGCCGCCGCGGCGCCCATCCCCGTGGACGACGAGGCCCCGGAGCGCACCATGGTGATGCAGCTGCCCACCGCCCCCGAAGGCGGCGAGGACGACTGGACCGCGCTCGTCGACGAGCTCGACAAGTAGCGCCTCTCCGGCCTCCGGAAACGACAAGGGCCCGCGCACTCCCAGGGAGTGCCGGGCCCTTCGTCCAGCTCAAGCCCGTCCCGCCGGCCTAAAGCGCCGTGGCCGCCCGCGCCTCACGGATGAGGTCCCGGAAGTGCAGCGCGCCCACCACGTCCCGCACCACCGACACCGGCCGCCCCTCTGCCCGGGCCTGCGCCTGCGCCTGCCGCCAGCGCTCCAGCACCGTCCGCGTCGCGATGTACGCCAGCACGAGGGGGAAGCCCCCCGGCATCACCACCACCAGCACCGCCATCGCCAACTTCAGCCACGCCCACATGACCCGCGACCTCGTTCGTCCTGAGATACGCACGCTTCGATGCACGGTGCATGCCCACGGTGCGAAAACAATTACGCACCCAGATTCCGCAGGGTTACAGCTCCCAAGGCCCTCAAGAGTGCGGACGGCATCCCCACAACCCTGGCATTTTTGCCGCAGTCGGCGCGAAACCGTCGGTTAAGTTGACGGGCGTGAGCCCCCCTCAACTGACTCCGGAGATTCGCTCGTTCACCAGCGTGGAGGACGCGGCGCGTCGCCTGGAGGCGGTGGGCTACCTGTCGTCGCCCGAGATCGCGACGGCGGTGTTCCTGGCGGACCGGATGGGCAAGCCCATCCTGGTGGAGGGCCCGGCCGGCGTGGGCAAGACGGAGCTGGCCAAGGCCCTGGCGCAGGCGCTGGACCGGACCTTCCTCCGCCTCCAGTGCTACGAGGGCCTGGACGAGGCGAAGGCCCTCTACGAGTGGGAGTACGCCAAGCAGCTGCTCTACACCCAGCTGCTCAAGGACAAGATTGGCGAGCTGACCCAGGGCACCTCCACGCTGGCGGAGGCCGCGGACCGGCTCGCGTCCGGCGACGCGGTGTTCTTCTCCGAGCGCTTCCTCCTCCCCCGCCCCATCCTCCAGGCCCAGCTGTCGCCCACGCCGGCCCTGCTGCTGGTGGACGAAATCGACAAGGCGGATCCGGAGTTCGAGGCCTTCCTGCTGGAGGTCCTCTCTGACAACGCTGTCACGGTGCCGGAGCTGGGCACCATCCGGGCCCGCCACATCCCGCGCGTCATCCTCACCAGCAACAACGCCCGCGAGCTGTCCGACGCGCTCAAGCGCCGCTGCCTGCACCTGCACATCGACTTCCCGGACCGCGAGCGCGAGCTGAAGATCGTCCGCTCGCGCCTGCCGGAGCTCCCCCAGGTGCTGGCCGAGCAGGTGGTGGAGGCCGTGGCCGCCATCCGCGCGCTGGACTTGAAGAAGGCCCCGTCCATCAGCGAGACGCTGGACTGGGCGCAGAGCCTGGCGCTGCTCAACGCCGAAGCGCTCAGCTCGGACGTCGTCGCCGCCACGCTCAACCTCGTCCTCAAATACGAGGGCGACATCGAGAAGGCCCGCGCCAACCTGCCCGCCATCGCCCAGGCCTGACGCACGGCGCCGCGCGCCAGGGGACGCTTGGGACGGATCGTTGGCGTTTCACGCTTTGCGTCCCCGGTGGGCCTGGATACAAGTCCCCAAGCGGTCCCACCTCTAGCCCGACAAGGAACTTCCCGATGAGCTCGACCTCATCCTCCGTGCTGCGCGCCGAACACATCTGGCTCGATGGGAAGCTGGTGAAATGGGACGAGGGCAACGTGCACCTGATGACGCACGCCCTCCACTACGGCCTGGGCGTCTTCGAGGGCATCCGCGCCTACAAGACCCACGATGGCCGGCTCGCCGTCTTCCGGCTGCGCGAGCACATCCGCCGCCTGCTCGACTCCGCGCACATCATCATGCTGCAGCTGCCCTACAGCGAAGACGCGCTGGTGGAGGCCACGCTGGAGCTCCTGCGCAAGCAGAAGGCGCAGTTCGCCAACGGCGCCTACCTGCGCCCGGTGGCCTTCATGGGTGACGGCGCCATGGGCCTGGGCGCGGTGAACCCCACCCGCGTGGGCATCACCGCCTGGGACTGGGGCGCGTACCTGGGCGACAAGGGCATGAAGGACGGCATCCGCGCCAAGGTCAGCTCCTTCACGCGCAACCACGTGAACGTGAACATGGTGCGCGGCAAGATCACCGGCCAGTACGTCAACTCCATCCTCGCCAAGCGCGAGGCGGTGATGGCCGGCTACGACGAGGCCATCCTCCTGGACGTCAGCGGCTTCGTCGCGGAGGCCTCCGGCGAGAACATCTTCATGGTGAACAAGAAGGGCGTCATCAAGACCCCGCCCCTCTCGTCCCCCGTGCTGGACGGCATCACCCGCGACACGGTGCTGAAGCTGCTGCGCGACGCCGGCCACACCGCCATCGAGGAGGTCACCTTCACCCGCGACGCCCTCTACATCTCCAACGAGGTCTTCTTCACCGGCACCGCCGCGGAGATCACCCCGGTGCGAGAGGTGGACAACCGCCAGATTGGCGACGGCAAGCCCGGCCCCATCAGCCGGTTCGTCCAGGAGACGTACTTCCGCGTCGTGCGGGGCCAGGAAGCCCGCTATGCGGACTGGCTGACCTACGTTTGAGGACAGTCGGCGGACGTGAAGTCCCGGCGGACGAGGGAATCGGGTAGAACCCGTACCCGATGCCTCCCGCCGGCTACGCGTACGAAGACAATCCGTTCAAGCTGGAGAACCCGTCCGTCCTCGACATCGCTCCCTCGGAGCCGAAGTCGCTGGAGGACACGGGGCTGAAGTTGGGTCTGCTGGCGGACCTGGGCCTCAAGTTCCTCTATTACGCCGGCACCGGCACGGGCATGGCCATCGCGGAGAGCATGTGCCTGCCCTGGTCCGGCGTCGTCGAGCACGTGGTGGACTTCCTCGCCGCGGAGAAGCTCGTGGACCTGCGCGGCGGCAAGGGCTTTGGCCGCGCCTCCGTGGAGTTCGCCCTCACGGAGAAGGGCCGCGAGTACGCGCGTGACGCCCTCACCCGCTCCACCTACGTGGGCCCCGCCCCGGTCCCCATCGAGCAGTACAACGCCCTCATCAGCAGCCAGACGGAGGAGACGCCCGTCGTGGGCCAGGAGGACCTGGTCGCCGCCCTGGGCCACCTCACCGTCTCCGCGGAGCTGATGGACAAGCTGGGCCCGGCCGTGAACTCCGGCCGCTCCCTCTTCCTCTACGGCCCGCCGGGCAACGGCAAGACGAGCCTGGCGGAGGCCATCTCGCACATGTTCGGCGGCGAGGTCTTCGTCCCGCACTGCCTCGAAATCGACAATCAGATCATCAAGTCTTCGACCGGATCATCCACACGCCCGTGTCGCTGGAGGTCGGCCGCGACGCCAACGGCCGCCGGCAGACCTTCGAAATGGACAAGCGCTGGTCGCTCTGCCGCCGCCCCGCGGTGGTGGTGGGCGGCGAGCTGACGCTGGAGACGTTGGACCTCATCTACTCGGAGAGCACCCGCTTCTACGAGGCGCCGTTCCAGGTGAAGGCCAACGGCGGCATGCTCCTCATCGACGACTTCGGCCGCCAGAAGGTCCACCCCACGGACCTGCTCAACCGGTGGATCGTCCCCCTGGAGAAGCGGGTGGACTTCCTCACCCTGCACACCGGCAAGAAGTTCGAGATTCCCTTCGATCAGCTCCTCGTCTTCTCCACCAACCTGGACCCCAAGGAGCTGGTGGACGAGGCCTTCCTGCGGCGCATCAAGTACAAGATTGAAGTCGGCAACCCGGACGAGGAGTCCTACCGGGAGATCTTCCGCCGGGTGTGCGAGGCGGCGGGCATCCCCTACGTGGACCAGGCCATCACCTACCTGGTGGAGCACTACTACAAGCCGCGCAGCATGGAGATGCGCTCCTGCCACCCCCGGGACCTCGTGTCGCTCATCCGGGACGCCGCCCGATACCGGCAAATCCCGCCAGCCCTTTCAAAAGACCTGCTCGATCAGGCGTGCGAGGTCTTCCTGGTGAATCTCTAGTCGGGTTTTATTTGTTCCAACCGCGCGGAATTTCTAGACTCCGCGTGCCGTTGTACCTCCCGGCGCAGCCTCTTGAGAATCAGCGCCCGGGGCGGGCCGGAGCGAGAAGGAGCCGCAGTCCGTGAAGGAACGCTACCAGGACATCGACGAGAAGAACGAGCAGCTGCACGAGTACCTTGAGATCTACAAGGACAAGCAGCCCGCGCGTGAGTTCCTCGACCGCTTCGAGATGTCGTGGATCTACCACGACGCCGCGCTCGAAGGCGTCGTGTACACGCACCAGGAGCTGATGGCCGCGCTCTTCCCGGCGCGCACCGCGGCCGAAGCCTCCATGATCCCGGTGGTGCTGGAGATCCGCAACCACAAGGCGGTGGCGGACTTCATCCGTGAGGAGGCGGCGGGCGCGAAGAAGCAGTCCGCGCTCACGCTCACCACCATCAAGCGGATGCACGACCTCTTCCTGGGCAACACGCCGGAGGCCCTGGCCGAGCGTGCGCGCATGGAGCGCCGCGAGCGCACGGAGAAGGAGCTGGCCAAGGAGCGCGACCGCGCGGGGCTGCGCAAGGACATGCCCCTGCACCGCACCTACTTCCACGACATCACCCAGCCCGCGAAGATCCAGGCCCGGCTGGAGAAGCTCGTGGACCACACCGCCAGCGCGGAGTTCCGCGAGTTCCACCCCATCAAGCAGGCGGCGGTGGTGCAGCACGAGTTCCTGCAGATCTTCCCCTTCACCGAGCACAGCGGGAAGGTGGGGCGCATGTGCAGCAACCTCATCCTGCTGCGCAACGGCTACATGCCCGCGGTCATCCACTCCATCGACCGGCAGCGCTACTACGAGTCCTTCCGCGCGCCCGTGGCCGTGTTCCGCACGGTGCTGATGGACGCGATGGAGAACTCGCTCGACAACGGCGTGAAGTACTTCCGCGACCTGGGTCGCAAGTACAAGACCGTCGAGTAGCCGGGAGACGAAGTCGAAGCCGTGCGCATCGGGGCTCATGAATCCATCGCGGGGGGCGTGAGCCAGGCCTTCCAGCGAGCCGAAGCGCACGGCGCCCGCGCCCTGCAGATCTTCACGAAGAACGCGCGGGGCTGGAGCGCCCCCGCGCTGACGGACGCGGAGGCCCAGGCCTTCCGCGCCGAGGCCCGCCGCACGGGCCTGCCCGTCATCGCCCACGGCAGCTACCTGGTGAACCTGGCCGGTGAAGTCCCGGAGGCGCGCGAGAAGTCGCTCGCGTGCGTCACCGAGGAGCTCACCCGCTGCGAGCGCCTGGGCATCCCGCTGCTCATCCTCCACCCCGGCTCCCACCCGGACGAGGCGCGCGGCCTCACGCGCATCGCCGAAGCGCTGGACGAGGTGCACCGCCGCTGCCCCGGCTTCCAGGCCCGCGTCTGCCTGGAGGTGACGGCGGGCCAGGGCAACGCGCTGGGCTGGCGCTTCGAGCACCTGGAGGAGCTGCTCTCCCGCGTCGCGGACGAGGCGCGGCTGGCGGTGTGCCTGGACACGTGCCACCTGTTCGCGGCGGGCTATGACCTGCGGACGCCCGGGGGCTACGCGGCGGTGATGGACGAGTGCGACCGGCGGGTGGGCCTGGACCGCGTGCGCGCCTTCCACCTCAACGACTGCAAGAAGGAGCTGGGGTGCAGGGTGGACCGCCACGAGGAACCGGGCAAGGGAGCAATCGGCCTGACGGCCTTCCGCTGCCTCATGAAGGACGCGCGGTTCGTCGACACCATTGGGGTGCTGGAAACACCCTTTCCGGAACGTTATGGGGAGAACATCCGACTTCTCGAATCCCTGTGCCGGAGGAAGTAAAAGAAGAGTCCCCATGCCTTTGACCCCGTCCTTCCCAAGCCGCCGCTCCCAGCTTCCCGCCGGCGGCGAGCTCACGGAGCCTCCGCCAGCGCGGTTGGCGAAGCTGCCGGCCGCCGACAAGCTGGGCCGCCTGCTCCAGGTGGCCAAGGGCCACCGCCGTGCGCTCATCCTCACGCACGACAACCCGGACCCCGACTCCATGGCGGCGGCGGTGTCGCTCGCCCACCTGCTGGAGCGCAAGGCCGGCATCGAGGCCCAGGTGGGCTACGGCGGCATCATCGGGCGCGCGGAGAACGTCGCCTTCGTGCGCGTGCTGCGGCTGCCGGTGTCGCACGTGTCGCAGATCGACTTCAGCCAGTACGACCTCTTCGGCCTGGTGGACACGCAGCCGCCGGTGCGCAACCACTCGCTGCCGGCGCGCTACCGCGCGGACCTGGTGGTGGACCACCACCCGCTGCGCGAGGAGAGCCTGCTGGCGCCCTTCGCGGACGTGGGCGGCGACTTCGGCGCCACCTCCACGATGCTGGTGGAGTACCTGCGGGCCGCCCGGCTGGAGCCGTCCGTGGAGATCGCCACCGCGCTCTTCTACGGCATCAAGGCGGACACGCGGGACCTGGGCCGTGAGACGACCCAGACGGACGTGGACAGCTACCTGTGGCTGTTCCCCCGCTGCGACAAGCAGCTGCTGGGACAGATTGAGCACCCGGAGCTGCCCGCGCGCTTCTTCCAGCTGTTCCACACCTCCATCGAGAAGGCGAAGGTCTACGGCACCGCCATCATCACCGACCTGGAGGAGGTCTACTCCCCGGACATGGTGGCGGAGGTCGCCGAGCGGATGATGTACCTCGAGGGGATGAAGTGGTCCCTGGCGTACGGCACGTTCCGCAACCAGCTCTTCCTGAGCCTGCGGGTGAAGGACCGGCGCATGAACGCGGGCCGCCTCATCCGCGAGCTGTGCGACGACCTGGGCGGCTCCTCCGGCGGCCACGGCAGCATGGCCGGCGCGCGGCTGCCCCTGTCCGGCAGCGCCAACAAGCGCAAGGCGCTCAAGCGCGAGGTGGTGTCGCGCTTCCTCGAAGCCTTCGGCGTCGCCGAGGAGCGGCCGAGGTCGCTGCTGTCCGCGCAGGACACGTGATCGACTGGGACTACAACGCCGCCGCGCCGGTGCGCGCGGAGGTGGGCGCGCTGCTCGCGCGGGCCTTCACGGAAGGCGGCTTCGGCAACGCGTCCAGCGTGCATGGCGGCGGGCGCGAGGCCCGGGCCCGGCTGGACGCGGCGCGGGCAAAGGTGGCTCGCGTGCTCGGCTGCGAGCCGAAGGAGCTCACCTTCACCGCGTCGGCAGCGAGGCGGATGCGCTCGCGCTCCTGGGCGCCTACGCCGCCCGGCCCGTGAAGGAGCGCCGCCGCGTGGTGTCCAGCTCGGTGGAGCACCCGTCGGCGCTGGGAGCCCTCACGCAGCTGGAGAAGGACGGCGCCCAGGTGGTGCGGCTGTCCCCCGCCTCCGACGGCCGCGTGCCCCTGGAGGCCGTGCTGGAGGCGCTCACGCCGGACACCGCGCTGTGCTCGTTGATGTGGGCCAACAACGAGACGGGCGTGCTGCAGCCGGTGGCGGAGGCCGCGCGCGCGTGCCGTCAGCGCGGCATCCTCTTCCACACGGACGCCGTGCAGGCCGCGGGCAAGGTGCCGCTGTCCCTGCGCGAGGTGGACGCGGACCTCCTCTCCCTCTCCGCGCACAAGTTCGGCGGCCCCCAGGGCGTGGGCGTGCTCGTGGTGCGCAAGGGCGTGGACGTGCGGGCGCTGACGCCCGGGCACCAGGAAGGAGGCCGGCGAGGAGGCACGCAGAACGTCCCCTACGCGGAGGCCCTGGCCCTGGCCCTGGAGCTGGCCACGGCGGAGCAGCCCAGCGCCGCGGCGAGGGTCGCGGCCCTCCGCGACGCCTTCGAACAGCAGGTGCTCCAGCGGCTGCCCGGCGTGACGGTGAACGGAGCCCGGGCGCCCCGGGTGCCCAACACCAGCAACCTGCGCTTCGACGGCGTGGAGGGAGAAGCGCTGCTGATGGCGCTGGACCTGGAGGACATCCGCGTGTCGTCGGGGGCGGCCTGCGCGTCCGGCACGCTGTCCCCGTCCCACGTGCTGCGCGCCATGGGCCTGTCCCCGGCGCAGGCGCGCGGAAGCCTGCGCTTCAGCCTGGGCCCTTCCACCACGAGCGCCGAAGTGGAGCGCGTGGTGGAGGCGCTGTGCACGCACGTGCCCCTCGTGCGCGCGCTGGGCTGATCACCACTTCTGCTCGGGCAGGTTCTTCTCGCGCACCTCCGGGTCCGGCTGTCCGTAGCCGGGCATCCCCTCCTTGGCCTCATCGGCCTTGGGCGGACGTCGCTCGTCGCCGTGCCGCGTCTCGCGGGCGGGCTGCTCCTGCTCGGGCTGCTGCTGCTTTCGCTCGGTCGCCATGGATTCCTCCCGGTGCATGTTCGCGGGAGGAAAGGTCATCATCCGGGGCATGGGCCGCAGCGGGCTCCACCGTCCGGGAGCCCGCGCGCCAGGGCCCTGCCCGCCCGGCTACCCGTTGCCGTCGGAGGAGCCGTTGGGCGGCGCGTTCCGGTACACGGGCATCTCGTCCGTGGTGCCGAACAGGCCGCGCACCACCGCCGCGATGGCCAGCGGGGTGCCCACGCGCTCGTCGAAGTGCGGCGACAGGGCCTTCGCGTACTCCTCCGCGGACGGGAAGCGGTCCTCGGGGTTCTCCGCGAACGCGCGCGCCAGCACCGCGTCCAGCGCCTCCGGGACGTCCGGCCGCACCGCGCTCAAGAGCCGGTACTTGCGCGACAGGATGCTCGCGAAGACCTCCTCCGGCGTCGTGCCCACGAAGGGCCGGCCCAGCGTGAGCAGCTCATAGAGCACCACGCTCGCGGCCCACAGGTCCGCCTCCGGCGTGACGGCGCCCTGCAGCGACTCCGGGGACAGGTAGTACGGCTTGCCCAGCACCTCGCCGCCCTGGAGCTTCCCGTCCACCAGCACGCGCGACACGCCGAAGTCGCCCAGCTTGATCTCCCCCACCCGGGAGATGAACAGGTTGGACGGGGACACGTCGCAGTGGACGATGCCCAGCGGCTTGCCGTCCGGCCCGGTGGCGGTGTGCGCGTACGCGAGCGCCTCCAGCAGCACCTTCGCCAGGTACACCGCGAAGTCGACGGGGAGCGGAATCCCGCGCGCCTTGCACCGGCGCAGGATGTGGCCCAGGTCGCGCCCGTCCACCAGGTCCATCACCAGGAAGGACACGTCGTCCAGCATCCCCGCGTCCAGCACCTTCACGATGTTCGGGTGGTCCAGCTGGCGCGACAGCTGCGCCTCGCGGCGGAAGAGGTCCACCGACGCCGGGTCGCGGGTGAGCGCGGGCAAGAGCCGCTTGAGCGCCACCGTCCAGCCCTCGTACGGGCCGGAGCGCACGCGCGCGCGGTACACCTCGGCCATGCCGCCCTTGCCCAGCAACGACAGGATTTCGTAGTTGCCGAAGACGCGAACAGGCTTCGACACGGAGTTCGGCGCGTTCACGGGCTGGCGCTTCCAGCTCCTTGCGACTCACGGCCCTGGACCCGCTTGCGACCGCGGGCCTGCTTCAACTGCTGCTCGTACAGCGCCCCTTCCCTGGCGAACTGCTGGAGCTCGCGCTCCACCAGCGCGTTGCCCTCCGGAGGGGACCACCCTTCCGCCAGCGCGCGGCGCAGCGCTTCTTGCGCGACCCGCGACTCCTGGGCCGCGCGCTTCACGCAGGCCATCCAGAACCAGGCCTCCGCCCGCGCCGGGCCGGGGCCCACGCTGCGCGCCTGCTCCAGGTACTTGAGCGCCTCCTGCTGCTGGTGCCGCAGGAAGTGCGACACCCCCATGCCGGTCAGCGCCCAGGCGTTGTTCTTCTCCCGCTCCTGCGCCAGCACCAGCTGGAACTGCTGTGAGGCGGCGATGGGGTTCTGGGCCAACAGCTGGGCCTGCCCCTGCCGCAGGGTCGCCGCCACGTCCACCGGCTCCAGCCGGCGCTGCGCCGCCACCTGCGCGGCGCCACCGGACGGCGCCGAGGGGGCCTGCGCCTGACGCTGCTCGGCCGCCTGCGCCGTCACGGGCGTCAGGGCCGCGCCCTGGTCCGGGGCCCGCAGCACCAGCATGCCGCTCTTGGGCAGGGCCGGGGACTCACAGCCGCCCTCCAGCCTCACCACGCCCGCCAGCGCGCGCTCCTCCACGTTGTAGACGAGCATCAGCGGGAAGCTCCGGGACGGGGTGCAGGTGTCGCCCGTCTGACAGAGCGTGATCTCCCCCAGGAAGACGTTGCCCTGGAAGTCCCCCGTCAATATCTGCTCGGCGACCGGGCGCTGGCAGGGCCCCCCGGCCGGCGCGGTGCCGACGAGATGTTCCCCGTCCGAGCGCAACTCGATGGGGCCGAAGGCATCTCCCTGGTAGGTCGTGTTCAGCTGCGGACCCGCCCAGGCGAATCCGGAGGCGAGGCAGGCTACCGCCGCGAGAGCCAATGTTGGGGTCGGGGGCGACATGTCGGGGACCCGGGCATCATAGAAGTCCACGGGGCGGCTTGTAAACGCGCGAGGACGGCTTGACCGCACGCTTCTCCATCCTTATCATTTTCCCAGAACGCCCTGGGATTTTCCCAGTGATTCTAAGGACTTGTAGCGAGAGTTGAGCGGTAAAAGGTCTGTTCCCTGCGGGGTGCGTGATGCCCAGCAGAAATTCGAACCGATACGTCCATTCCGGGGTCCGTTTCGGTCGCCATGTGCAAGCCCTCCCCCTTCACCGGGGATGAGGGAAGCCTGCGGTGACATGATTTCGGTCCCCACCTGGCTTCTAAGGGTTCAATGGACGCTGGACACACGGCTCGGCGGGGGACTCTTTCTTTGGAGCGGCGGCGGTGAGCGAGACGGCGGCGGATACGGTGGCGGCGGCGGCGGAGAAGAAGGTCACGCTTCGTGAGGAACTGACGGCGCGCCGCAAGGCGATGACCAACGACCTCATCGACGAGCGGGGCCTCAAGGTCCAGTCTCGATTCCTGGCATCCCCCTACTATCAGAAGGCACGGACGGTGGCGCTCTACGCCCCCATCCGGGGCGAGGTGCCCACGCGGGACATCCTCATCGCGGCGTTGCAGGACGAGAAGATCGTCTGCTACCCGCTGTCCCACGTGCATGGGCGCATCCTGGCCTTCCGGGCCATCAAGTCGGAGAGCGAGCTGGAGCCGGGACGCCTGGGCGTCCGCGAGCCCACGAACTCCTCGGACCTGATCGCCGTGGATCAGATCGACCTGTTCGTGGTGCCCGGCCTGGGCTTCAGCCCGGACGGCAAGCGGCTGGGGCGCGGCGGTGGCTACTACGACGCCACCCTCAAGGCGGCCAGCTCGCGCAGCCGCCGGGTGGGGCTGGCCTTCAACGACCAGATCGTCCAGGCGCTGCCCACGACGATCGACGACGTGGACATGGACCAGATCGTCACGGAGAGCCAGACGCTGCGCGGGTTGTGCCGCAGCTTCGACTTCCTGGACACCTGAGTCGTCAGGCGGATGACGGGACCTTCACGGGTGGGGCGGACTGGAGAAGTCCCGCCCTGCCCGTTGTCTTTTTTGGGCTAGTGTCCGCGGCGCCATGAACCCGGACGCACTGCGCAAGGCGACCCCCGAAGAACAGTTCGAAGAAGTCACTCGCGGCACCGTGGATTTGCAGGTGCCGGAGGACCTGAAGAAGAAGCTCCAGCGCTCGTATGACAAGGGCAAGCCCCTGGTCATCAAGGCGGGCTTCGACCCCAGCCGTCCGGACCTGCACCTGGGCCACTCGCTGCTGCTCACGCGCATGCGGCGCTTCCAGGAGTTCGGCCACACGGTGGTGTTCCTCATCGGGGACTTCACCGCCCTCATCGGCGACCCCACCGGCAAGAACGTCACGCGTCCGCCCCTCACCCGCGACGAGGTGAAGGTCAACTCGGAGACGTACAAGCAGCAGGTCTTCAAGGTCCTGGACCCGGACAAGACGGTGGTGCGGTTCAACTCGGAGTGGCTCGACGCGCTGGGCACCGAGGGGATGATCCGCCTGGCGGCGCGCTACTCCGTGCAGCGCATGCTGGAGCGCGACGACTTCAAGAAGCGCTTCCGTGAGAACCGCTCCATCTCCATCCACGAGTTCCTCTACCCGCTCCTGCAGGGCTACGACTCCGTGGCGCTGAAGGCGGACGTGGAGCTGGGCGCGACGGATCAGCTCTTCAACCTGCTGGTGGGCCGGCAGCTGATGAAGGAGGAGGGGCTGGAGCCGCAGGTCATCATGACGGGCCCCATCCTGGAGGGCCTGGACGCGAAGCTGGTGGACGGCGTCATCACCGGCGACAAGATGTCCAAGAGCCTGGACAACTACGTGGGCATCGACGAGCCGGCGGACAGCATCTTCGGCAAGCTGATGAGCATCACGGACGACCTGATGTGGCGGTACTACAAGCTCCTCTCCTCCATGCCGCTCAAGCAGGTGCTGGAGCTGGAGGAGAAGACGAAGTCCGGCGCCGCCCACCCCAAGGTCGCGAAGGTCGCCTTCGCGCAGGAGATGGCCTCGCGCTTCCAGGGCGAGGAGGCCGGGCGCAAGGCCGCCGAGGACTTCGAGAAGCGCTTCGCCAAGAAGGAGCTGTCCGCGGAGGAGCTGCCCCTGGTGGAGGTGTCGCTCGCGGGCGCGGAGAAGCTGCTGGTGACGAAGGTGCTGCCGGAGACGAAGCTCGTGGCCTCCTCCACGGAGGCGCGCAAGCTGATGACCCAGGGCGGCGTCCGGGTGAACGGCGAGAAGGTCACCGACCCCAAGGCGGAGCTGGGGGCCGGCGAGTACACGGTGCAGGTGGGCAAGCTGAAGGCCGCGCGGCTGAAGCTGGCCTGAGGCCGCTGAGCACCGCCCGCGCTGGGGTCACGGCGCGGGCGGCTCCTTCGGCAGCGCGCCTTCGTACAGCGCGGCCGAGCGCCCCATCATGAAGCCGTGGGGCAAAAGCTTCATCATCGTCGCGAGGAAGCGGTTGAGGACGCCGGGCACGGCGAGCTCGCGGCGGTGCTCGAAGGCGTCCACGGCGATGCGCGCGCAGGCCTCCGCGGACATGATGCCCACGTCGCCCGCCTTGAACTTCCGGTCCAGGCCGGACACCGACAGCATCTCCGTGGCGATGCCGCCCGGCGCGAAGACGGTGACGGACACGCCCGCCTTGCGCAGCTCGTAGGCCAGGCCGCGCCCGTAGCTGATGACGAACGACTTCGTCGCCGCGTAGGCCGTCTGGTACGGCAGCGGCGCGAAGCCCGCGGTGCTGGCCACGAGCATCAGCGCCCCTCCCCCGCCCCGCTTCGCGAAGTGCGCGCCGAAGAGCTGGGACATGCGCACCACGCTGGTGATGTTGGTGGCGAGCATCGCGTCGAAGGACTCGGGCTGCTGCTCCAGGGCGTGGCCGAAGTAGGTGACGCCCGCGTTGAGGATGACGCCGTCGACGGTGCGGCCGGCGGTGGCGGTCTCGAAGACGCGCGTGGCCTCGCCGGGCCGGGTGAGGTCCGCGGACAGGGGCAGCACCTGCACGCCGTGCGCGGCCTCCAGCTCCGCCTTGAGGGCGATGAGCCGGTCCTCGCGCCGGGCGACGGCGATGATGTGGGCGCCGTGCTCCTTCGCGAGCAGGCGGGCCATCTCCAGCCCCAGGCCGGACGACGCGCCGGTAATGAGCACCCAGCGGCCTCGGAAATTCATCGATTTCATGTCGGGCGCTCTTATTTCGCGGTGCGGCGCCGGGCGCAACCGGGGAACAGCGGGCCTCGGGCACCCCTGTTAGAGTCGCGTGCACCATGCGCCTCTCCGGGTCGCTCGCCTGCTTCTTCCTGGCCATTTCCATGCCCCCCGCCGCCGCCCTCGCGGCCAGCGGCGTCTTCGTCACCGAGGAGTCCGTGGACGCGGTGGAGCAGCCCGAGTCCGCCAGGGTCGTCTTCGCCGTGCAGCCGGGCGTGTCCTATCCGCTCGTGAAGAAGGGCGGCCCCGACCGCGCGTGGTGCAAGCTCCAGGGAGCGAAGGCCGAAGGCTGGGTGCGCTGCGATGGCACGCCCACGGACGCTGTCCAGAAGGCCCCCGGCACGGACGCGCTCGTGCGCGCGGACCATGAGAACACGCGCCAGCAGCAGATGGCCCGGGGCGGTGGCGCAGCCCTCGCGGAGGCAGGGCCGGTGGGAAGCGGCGCGGGCGCTCCGACGACGGCACCCGATGACGAAGAAGCTGGCGCGGTGGCGGTGGTGCGTGCCCCCGCGGGCCGCGCAGCGGCTCCGGGCGACGCGGCGGCGTGCGCGAGCACCTGTGAGCAGCCGCCCCTCTTCGCCAAGCACCTGCCCTGTCCGCGCTGGACCGCGAGGTGCTGGGCCTGTGCCCCGCGCGCCCCGACGCGAGCGTGAGCGCCGGGGACGTGCAGCGCTTCTTCGCGAAGCATTACGACGACGCGCGGGTGCAGCGCGCGCTGTCCGCGGCGGCCGCCCGGGCTCGCGGCAGGCGAACATCGAGTGGCTGACGGGCCTGTGGGTGAGCACCGGTCCGCGCAACGCGTTCACGCACGTCTTCTGCGGAGATGACTGGCAGCGCGGCCCCATTGGCGGCCTCCACTTCCTGCCTCGCTACGCGCAGCTCGAGGCGGAGGGGAAGGTCTGCTACCAGGGCCCGGCCAGGGGCGAGGAAGCGGTGCGGGGCGAGCAGTACCTCATCCGCTTCAAGGGCCTGGCGCCCTGGTCCTGCGGCGTGAAGCGGATGGGCGGCTTCTCCACGTCACAGGACGCGGTCTCCATCGCCGCCATCGGAACCCGGGCGTTCGCGCGCTGCTGTGCGCGCGGCGGGGCGAAGAAGGAAGGCGGCGTGTACTCGGCGCCGGACATCGGTGGCGGCAACTGGCGCATCTGGTGCGGCACGCGCAACGGCACCTACGGCATCGCCACGCTGCACCCCACCGAAGAGGCCGCCACCTGCGCGGAGTAGCGAACCCGCGCCCGTGAAGGACGCGGGCCCCCTGCCCCGCTGACGGCCTACGGCGCCCTGCCCACGGTGAGCACCGTGCCCGTGGAGTACGCGGTGAACTCCGGCGCGTACATGGACTGCACCGTCGCCGGGCCCACGCGGAAGCGGCCCGCGAGGTTCGCGCGCAGCCGGTACTTGAACGTGTACTCGCCCGCGGGCAGCGCCTCGAAGAAGAAGTTCGTCCCCGAGTCGCGCGTCTCCTCGTACCAGACGATGCCCAGGTCCCACTTGTGGCGGGACTGCGCGTTCTCCGGCTCCAGGCCCGCGGCGCGCGGGTCGCGCAGGTGCACGTACTCCGCCGCGTGCTTCAGGCGCAGGGACAGCTGCACCTCCACCTCGTCGCCGGGCCGCAGCGTCGCGCCGTCCGCCAGCGGGCGCAGCAGCGTCTGGGTGCCCTCGCGGATGCGCACGAAGTAGCGGCGCGACACCTGGAAGAAGTCACCGCGCTCCTCCTTCGGCAGCTCCTCCGTGGAGAAGTGCCACGTCGCGGAGGCGAAGGCGAAGCCCGGCGTCGTCTTCTCCACCACCGTGGTCGCCGTGTCCGGCTTCACCTCCGGCCCAGTGAGCACCACCTGGTTCTTCTTCCCCGTGTACACGTCGGGCGAGAAGCTCATGGGGATCACCTTCGGGCCCACCGTCACCTTCAGCTCCTCGCGCACGGCCAGCGCCCCTTCCGCCTCCAGGTAGTTCACCAGCGCGTAGAGCGCCTCCGCCGTGGCGCGCGTGGACTTCCAGTGGCCCAGCTTCTTGTCCAGGAGCAGCCACTGCACCAGGCCCGCGCGGCGCGCATCCTTCGGGCGCAGCTCCGACAGCGTGCGCAGCGCGAAGGCATGGGTCTCCGTGGTGTCGTTGTACCAGAGCCAGCCGCGGTCCTCCGCGGCCCAGAAGGTGCCCTGGTCCTCCGTCGTCTTCGCGGAGTCCATCACGCTGTCCCAGACCTTCTGCGCGTCCTTCGTGCGCTTCGCCCGGTGCAGCGTGAGCGCCAGGTACCCCTTGAGGTACGGCGAGTGCTCCTTCCAGTGCTTGAAGGAGTAGTCGAGCATGCGCTGCCGCTCGGCCGCCGTGAGCGCCTCACCCGTGTAGCGCGCGTCCGGATACGCGGACGCGACGAAGTTGAGGAACGTGAGGAACTCCCAGCCCAGGTCCTTCTTCATCAGGCGGTTCGCGTAGTCGCTCCGGAAGTGCGTGGTGAGGTAGCCCCAGGCGGGCTCCGTCATGGCGGGCGACACCTCCACGCCGTGCTCCATGGCGCGCGACAGGCCGTGCAGGATGTAGAGCGTCATGTACGGCGACGACGGGCCGCCCGGCCACCAGGGGAAGCCGCCGTCCGCGTTCTGTGACTTGCGCAGCTTCTCCTGGGACGACAGGCGTTGGGCCCGGGCCACCTTCGGATCCAGCACGCGCAGGAGCGCGTCGTCGGTGCCGGTCCCGCCCTTCGCCTCGTTGAGCCAGGGCGTCTCCTCCAGCGACATCTTCCGGTTCGGGTCCACGCCGTCGAAGGTCTCGAAGCGCGTGCTCCGCTGGCTCAAATCCCGGGCCACCTTCGCCACGGACGGATACTTGTCGAAGAGGCTGGAGACGATGCCCGTGGACACGAAGCGGTTGAGCGTCTGCTCCGTGCACTCATAGGGGTAGTCCACCAGGTACGGCAGCGCCTGGAGCACGGAGTAGAACAGCTGCGCGTCCACCGTGACGACCAGCTGCTCGTTCACCCGCGTGGGGTCATCCGAGCGCTTCAGGTCGTCGAACGTCAGCGTCTTGCGGTCCTGGTCGCGCAGCGTCACGAAGCGCGACTGGGACAGGTGCATGCGGCCGGGCAGCACCGGCAGGGGCCGCAGCTCCCCGTCGCTGAACACGCCCGCCTTCGCGACCACACGGAAGGCCACCGGCCCCACGCGCGCGGGCGTGGTGATGGGGAAGCGCAGGTGCGTGCCCTTCCCCGCCGCGACCGTGAAGGCCTGCGTGGCCGTCTTCACGCCGAAGTCCGCGGCCAGGCTCTTCTGCGTGTCCGGGTCCACGATGTCGAGCGTGAGCTGCCCCTGCTGCGGCTGCGCCCCCGCGTTGTTCACCACGACCTCCAGCTCCGCGCGGTCTCCCTCGCGCAGGAAGCGCGGCAGGTAGGGGCGCACCATCAGCTCCTTCACGCTGCGGGTGGAGCGCTGCGTGGAGCCACCGCGCAGGTCGCGCGTGAGCGCGTGCACCCAGACGTCCCACGCCGTCACCGAGTCCGGCACCGTGAACTCCAGCACCGCGGCCCCGTCCGGTCCGGTGAGCAGCTGCGGAATCCAGAACGCCGTCTCCGCGAAGTTGGAGCGCAGCGGCTCCTCCGGCGCTCCCGGTTCCGGGGCGCCGGGGGTGCCCTTGATGATCTGGATGATCTCGTGCCGCTTCTGCTCCAGCACCCGGCCGCCCGGCGGCGAGGCTTTCGCGGCGGACGGCGCGGGCGACG
>NZ_JBKGHJ010001109.1:0-919 GCF_046520365.1 Corallococcus sp. 4LFB | reverse complement strand
CCCGCCTTCGCCTGCTTCTTCAGGCCGAGGATGGACTGGCCGCACTCGGTGAACGTCGATACCGCCTTCGCCACGGGCGGCTCCATCTTCGCCGGCTGCTTCTTCGCGAGCTTGGGCGCGATGCCCCGGAACACGCGCCACTCCATCGTCAGGTCGCGCGAGCCCTGCCCGGAGTCCACGTAGAACGCGTTCTCTCCCACCGGGAAGGCCAGCCGGTCCGCTTCGTCCTCAGGGCTCAGGCTCTCGGGATTGCCACCTTCAGGGTCAACCGTCCGGGCAGAGGCAACGCCCCAGTCCAGCTCCCTCCCGGGCGCGGAGAGCGCCTTGTTCACGGACTTGGTGATGCGGATGATCCACAGCTTGCTCCTGGTGGGCGTCTCGCGCTTGCCCATGACCATGTAGCGGTGCCAGTAGCCGGCGATCTTCGAGCCGCCAAACTCCTGCTTCCACTCGGTCTCCAGCACCATGCTGCCCCGGTCCTCGCGGTAGGGCAGGTGCGCGTCCGTGAAGTACTGCCGGACCGACGGCCACATCTCCTCCAGCGGCACGTCGTAGACAGCCTCGTAGTCCGGCGTCTCCAAGTCCTGCCGTCCGGCGCAGCCCACCATCAAGAGCAACGCCAGCCATCCCAGCTTCAGCATCGAGCGCATTCGCAGTGCCTCCATCACGTTCCGCGATGTGATGAAGAACGCCGCGCGCGCCGGGCGCATATCGCCACCGCGCCAGCTACAAGCCCGGTGCGGACTCCGGCACGGGCGCCGCGTCCGGATTCCCCAGGCCCTTGTGGATGGCGGGCTCGGACGCGCTCACGTGGCCTACGTAGAAGACCCCGTGGTAGCCCTCCTTGTTCGCGGAGCTCCAGGTGTGCACGAAGAAGCGGTCGCCGTTGTCCTTGCCCTTCGCTTCCTTCACGCCGCAG
>NZ_JBKGHJ010001108.1:0-923 GCF_046520365.1 Corallococcus sp. 4LFB | reverse complement strand
GCGCCTCGCGGTACAGCCGCAGCTGCTCCGTCACGTCGCCGATGATGCCCGCCATGCGCACGGGCCGCCCCTGCGCGTCGCGCAGGGCCCGGCCCCGGCTCACGCACGAGCGGTAGCCCCCGGCCTCGTGCCTCAGCCGGAAGGACACGTCGTAGGGCGTGCCCTGCTCCAGGTGCCGCGCCAGCGCGGACGCCACCTCGTCCCGGTCCTCCGGGTGCACCCGCGCGAGGAACGCCTCGGAGGTGCCGGGGAAGTCCTCCGGCTTCATCCCCAGCATCTCCAGCAGGCGCGGGCTCCAGTACATGCGCTGGTCGCGCACGTCCCAGTCCCACACGCCGTCGTAGGAGCCGGACACCACCAGCCGGTAGCGCTCCTCGCTCTCTCGCGCGCTGCGCTCGGCCTGCTCCAGCAGCCCCACGCGCCGCTCCAGCTGCCGCACCATCGAATACAGGTGCGGCTCCGTGGACAGCTCGCCGGGCACGGGCGCGGGCAGCGGCCCCTCCGCGCGCGACTCGCGCAGCAGCGTCGCCACCAGCTCGTCATCCCCCTGCGCGCGCCGCACGAAGCCGTTGGCCCCCACGTTGGCGGCCATGCGCAGGTCCAGCTCGTCCGGCGCGGTGGCGTGCGTGAGGATGACCGGCACGCGCGCGAGCTTCGGGTCCTGGCGCAGCGCCAGGCACAGCCGGAAGCCATCCAGCCGGGGCATCAGCACGTCCGCCACCACCACGTCCGGCCGCCGCCGCCGCGCCAGCTCCAGCGCGGCCATGCCGTCCTCCGCTTCCATCAGCTCGAAGCGGAAGGGGGTCAGCGCCAGCCGCAGCAGCTTGCGGTAGACGGGGTCGTCCTCCGTCACCAGCACCCGCAGGGGCGCCCGGCCGGCGTCCGCCGCCCGCGCGTCCAGCGGCAGGGCCTGGCGCACCGCC
>NZ_JBKGHJ010001107.1:0-923 GCF_046520365.1 Corallococcus sp. 4LFB | reverse complement strand
CAGCTGCCCACCCACCACCAGCCCGTTGACCTCCAGCACGTGGCTGCGCTGGCCGCCTTCGCCCTGCGTCGGGCCCGCGGACTCCTTCGCCAGCGTGAAGCCTCCGGTGCCGCTGGCCAGCGCGTCGAACTGGCCCAGGTAGTTGAACGCCACCAGTGCCTTCGGTGCCTGCTTCAGCTTCGCGGCGATGGCCTCCGGACCCTGGTAGCGCAGCAGGCCGTAGCCCACGCCCTTGCCCGGCACCGCCCTCAGCGCGTCGCGCACCGCGCGCAGTGCGTCCCCCGCCGTGCCTTCCTTCGCCACCTCCAGCACCACCGGGTACAGCGAGGTGAACCACCCCACCGTGCGCGTCACGTCCACGTCCGCGAAGAGCTCCTCGCGGCCGTGCCCTTCCACTTCCACCCGCACCCGCGGCTGTCCCGTCCACTTCGTCAGGACTCGGGCCAGGGCTGACACCAGCACTTCGTTCACGCTCGCCCGGTACGTGCCCGGCACTTCCTGCAACAGCGTCCGCGTCGCTTCCGCGTCCAGGGCGACCACCACACTGCGTGCGGACGCCAGCGTGTTCGACACGAGCGCAGCCTGTGCGGATGCCGCCGTGTTCGCGCCACCGGCCGCGGTCAATGCGGCCACCTCGCCCTGTGCGGACGACACCGTGCGCACTCCACCTGCGTCCATTGGTAGCGCGGGCGTTTCCTCACGCGCCTGCGCCAGCCACCACGCCGCTTCCTTTTCCAGCTCCGGTCCGCGCGCGTACTCCTCCAGCTTGCGCGCCCATGTCTGGAAGGACGTCGTCTTCGCGGGCAGCACTACGTTCTGGCCCTGGCGACGCTGCGCGTACGCCGTGCCAAGATCCTCCAGGAGGACTCGCCACGACACGCCGTCCACCGCGAGGTGGTGCACCGCCAGCAGCAGCCACGACG
>NZ_JBKGHJ010001106.1:0-929 GCF_046520365.1 Corallococcus sp. 4LFB | reverse complement strand
CGCGGGCTCGCACAGGGCCGTCACCTGCTCGCCCAGCGCGCGCGCCTCCTGGAGCAGCGTGCGCAGGGCGTCGTCCACCTCGGACATCAGCACGCGGGACTCGTCCCGGCGCGTGGCCGCGAGCGCGCGGCGCAGCTCCGCGAAGAGGCCCCGGCGCCCGTCGCGCCCGTGCAGCCGCTCCGTGAGGCGCAGGAAGGCCAGGTCCGACAGCTCCACCGTGAGCGCGGTGGTGGCCACGTCCTCCAACTCGTGCGCTTCGTCCAGCACCAGGTGGTCCAGGCGCCCGTAGCGCGCGGGCCACGCGAACGCGAGCGACTGATTGATGACCAGCACGTCCGCCTCGCGCGCCTGCGCCACCGCCGAGTGGTAGAAGCACTTGTTGTGATGCGGGCAGCGCTCGCCCAGCGTCGTCGCCGCCTCCGAGCGCACCGACGGCACCAGCCCGTGCATCCCCGGGAAGCGCTCGCGGAACCAGTGGCTCAGCCGGTCCAGGTCCCCATCCAGGCTGCGGCGCAGGTACGCGCGCACGTAGGCCCGGGGCGCCCGCGCCGAATGGTTCATCCCCGGCTCCACGCGCGTGGCCTCCAGCGCGCGGCGGCGGCACAGGTAGTTCGTCTGTCCCTTGAGCAGCGCGTAGCCGAACGCGCCGCCCGTGGCCTGGTGCAGCCGGGGCAGGTCCTTCTCCAGCAGCTGGTCCTGGAGCGTCTTCGTGTGCGGCGCCACGCCCACCTTCAGCCCGTTGCGAGCGGCGAACAGCGCCGCGGGCGTGAGGTACGCCAGCGACTTGCCCGTGCCCGTGCCGGCCTCCACCGCCACCTGCCCGCCGTCCGACAGCGTGCGCGCCACCGCCTGCGCCATCTCCAGCTGCGCGGGCCGGGACAGGAACCCGCCCCCGCGCTCCAGCGCGCCGCCGGGCCCCAGCACCTGCG
>NZ_JBKGHJ010001105.1:0-929 GCF_046520365.1 Corallococcus sp. 4LFB | reverse complement strand
CGTCCATCGACCAGCCGTCCGACACGATGTGGTGCATCACCAGCACCAGCACGTGCTCCGTCTCCGACAGCCTCACCAGCGTCGCGCGGAACAGCGGTCCCTCGCTCAGGTTGAACGGGCGCAGAGCCTCCGCGCCGACCTGCTTGCTGAGCTCCGCCTCCTGCCGAGCCTCGGGCAGACCGTCCAGGGCCGTGAAGCTCCACGCTGCTTCCTGGATCGGGGCGATCCGCTGGAAGGGCTGCCCTTCGTGGACCTGGAAGGTCGTGCGCAGGGCTTCGTGACGGCGCACGAGTTCGTCGAAGGTGCGGCGCAGGGCGCCCACGTCCACCTTGCCGGTCAACCGCACCGCCAGGGGGATGTTGTACGACGCGCCTCCCGGCTGGAGCTGATCGAGCAGCCACAACCGCTGCTGTGCGAAGGACAGGGGCTCCTGGCCCGTCCGGGACCGGGCTTCCAAGCGCGGGATCGTCAACGCGACCCCAGCATCCCGGGCCGCGTCCACCTGGACGGCCAGCTCGGCGGCCGTGGGAGTCTCGAAGAGGGCTCGCAGCGGCAGGTCGACGTTGAAGGCGGTACGGATTCGCGACACCACCTGCGTCGCCAGCAGCGAGTGACCGCCCAGCTCGAAGAAGCTGTCCTCCACTCCCACCTGGGGCACACCCAGCACCTGCGTCCAGATGTTCGTCAGGGCCTCCTCGGTCGCGGTGCGCGGCGCGACGTACTGACGCGTGCGCTCCGCTCCGGCTTCCAGATTCGGCAGGGCCTTGCGGTCCACCTTGCCGTTGGCGTTGAGGGGCAGCGCCTCCAGCACCACGAAGGCCGACGGCACCATGTATTCCGGCAGCCGTCCCTTGAGTGCATTGCGCAGCGTCGTCGCGTCCACGGTGTGGCCCGGCTGCGCCACCACGTACGCCACCAGCCGCTTGCCC
>NZ_JBKGHJ010001104.1:0-936 GCF_046520365.1 Corallococcus sp. 4LFB | reverse complement strand
AGCCCACGCCTTTCGGTGTCCCGGGCGAAGTCTTCCTCGGCGGTGAAGGCCTGGCGCGCGGCTACCTCGGCCAGCCCGCGCTCACCGCCGAGCGCTTCGTCCCCAACCCCTTCAGCACTTCGCCCGGCGCGCGCCTCTACCGCACGGGAGACCTCGCCCGCTGGCGCGCGGACGGCCAGCTGGAGTTCCTCGGCCGCAATGACAACCAGGTGAAGCTGCGCGGCTTCCGCATCGAGCTGGGTGAGATTGAGGCCGCGCTGGCTCGTCAGCCTGGGGTGCGCGAGGTGGCCGTCCTCGTCCGTGAGGATGTGCCCGGCGACAAGCGTCTCGTCGCGTACCTCGTCCTGGCTCCCGAGGCGCCCTCCGTCAGTGAGCTGCGCCGTGCGTTGCAGCAGCAATTGCCCGGCTACATGGTGCCTGCGCACCTGCTGCCCCTGGACGCGCTTCCGCTCACGCCCAACGGCAAGCTGGACCGGCGTGCTCTGCCCGCGCCGGATGCGCGGCCCTCGCTGGACACGGGCTTCATCGCTCCGCAGAGCGCGCTGGAGGTGCAGCTCGCCTCCGCGTGGCAGGCCGTCCTCCGTCTCGACAAGGTCGGCATCCACGACAACTTCTTCGACCTTGGCGGCAACTCGCTGCTGGCCACCCAGGTGGTCTCCCGGCTGCGTGACCAGTCCGCCATCTCCGTGCCGCTGCACGTCCTCTTCCAGGCACCAACCCTCTCGGGGCTCGCGCGGCATCTCCAGGTCCACGCGCCCGAAGCACGGTGGCTCCAGCCTTCCTTCAAGCCTCGTCCCGACGGCCCTCTTCCCCTCTCCTTCGCCCAGGAGCGGCTCTGGTTCATCGACCAACTGCTGCCGGGGAATCCGCTCTACGTCATGCCGCTGGCGGTGCGCCTGACGGGGACGCTGGATGCGACGGCTCTCGCGCACAGCC
>NZ_JBKGHJ010001103.1:0-937 GCF_046520365.1 Corallococcus sp. 4LFB | reverse complement strand
TAGGACGCGGCTGCGGGACGGGAGGACGTCGGAGCCGCCCGCGCACGTCGCGGTACCTGTGGCGCTGGTGAGGAGGCCGCGCGACCTGGAGGCGGGGCTCGCGACGTCGTTCCACGGGCTGCTCGCGCTGGCGAAGGCGGTGGGCCCGGGCGCGGCGAAGGCGCCCGTGACGCTGGACGTGGTGACCACCGGCGCCCAGGACGTCACGGGCGAGGAGCCGCTGCTGCCCTGGCAGGCGGCCGCCGTGGGCGCGAGCCGCGTGCTGCCCCAGGAGTACCCCGGCCTCACCGTGCGCGCCGTCGACGTCACCTGGCCCGCGCCGGACGAGTCCGCGTCCGGCCCGTGGCTGGAGCGGCTGGTGACGGAGCTGGCCACCGGCAAGGAAGCGGTGGTCGCGCTGCGCGGCCCGTACCGCCACGTGGAGGCGTTCGAGTCCATCGACCTTCCCGGCGCGGCGCCCTCGACGGACGCCGGCACCGCGCAGGCGGCGGGCCTCAAGGACGGCGGGGTCTACGTCATCGTCGGCGGCCTGGGCCGGGTGGGGCTCGCGCTCGCGGAGCAGCTCACGCAGGCGGTGAAGCCGAAGCTCGTGCTGCTGTCGCGCCGCACGCTCCCCGCCCCCGGCGAGTGGGACGCGTGGCGCGCGGGGCCACGACGCCAGGACGCGACGTCCCGGGCCATCGAGCGCCTGCGCGCGCTGGAGCAGGCGGGCGCGCAGGTGCTGGCGCTGCGCGCGGACGCGGGCGTGCCCGGTCAGCTCGACAAGGCGCTCCAGGTGGCGGAGGCGAAGTACGGCCGCGTCGACGGCGTCTTCTACGCGGCGGGCGACGGCGGCATGGCCACCCGCATCTCCGTGGACGAGTCCACGCCGGAGGCCACCACCCCGCTGCTGGCCGGCCGCTTCGGAGGCCTCACGCGGCTGGCGGAGGCGCTGGCG
>NZ_JBKGHJ010001102.1:0-937 GCF_046520365.1 Corallococcus sp. 4LFB | reverse complement strand
GGCAGCTGGCCCTGGGCGCGAACGTGGCGCGCGGCGCGCTGGGCGGCGTGCAGGCCGCGCTGGGCGCCAACGTCACCACGGCGGACGCCACCGGGGTGCAGCTGTCACTGGGTGTCAATCACGCGAACGGGACGATGAAGGGCGTGCAGTTCACGCTGGGCCTCAACTCCGTGGCGACGGCCGCGCGGGGCATCCAGGGGTCGGTGCTGCTCAACCGCGCCCCGTCCCTCACCGGCATGCAGCTGGGGTTGATCAACGTGGGCGGTGACGTGTCCGGCATGCAGCTGGGGCTCATCAACGTCGCGGACACGGTGCACGGCATGCAGCTGGGGCTGGTGAACGTCTCCGACGAGGTGCACGGCGCGCCGGTGGGCCTGGTCTCCTACGAGAAGAAGGGCCAGCTGCACCTGGAGGTGTTCGGCAGCGACGTGCAGCTCACCAACCTGGCGCTGAAGTTCGGCGGCAGGCACTTCTACACGACGCTGCTCGCGGGGATTGGACCGGACGACCGCTTCCAGCGCTTCAGCCTGGGCCTGGGCCTGGGCGGGCACATCCCGCTGGGCTCGCGCTTCTGGGCGGACGTGGACGTCGCGGGCAGCCAGGTGCTGTCCACGCGCGACCCGTTCTCCGGCAGGTCCAACGCCCTGCTCACGCAGGCGCGGCTCATGCTGGGCTTCCAGGTGATGCCGAGGCTGGCCGTGTTCGCCGGCCCCACCTACAACGTGGCGTTCACGTGGGGCGAGCCGGAGTTCGCGAAGCTGACCACGCTGCCGGTGCGCTCGCACACCCTCGACGCGGACACGCGCATGCAGCGCTGGCCCGGCTTCCAGGTGGGGGTGCGGCTCTGAGGCTCCGGAGCCCGGCCGGGGCCGCCCTGTCGCGGCGGTCCCGGGTGGGCGGGGCTCGCTCAGCCGACGACGCGGGTGGCGCGCAGGAC
>NZ_JBKGHJ010001101.1:0-942 GCF_046520365.1 Corallococcus sp. 4LFB | reverse complement strand
CCGCTCCAGCCCCGCCAGCATGCGCGCGTAGTGGAAGCTCGCGACCGTCCGCAGCTCGTCGCCATGGCGCGGCCACGGGCGCGCCAGGACGATCTCGTAGTTCCGCGCGGCCTCCGAGTAGCGCCCCGCCGCGTCCAGCGCGAGCGCCTCCTCCAGGAAGGCCTGTGCCTCGAAGGGACGGTTGAGGCGCACGTGCTCGAAGAGCTCCGCCGCCGCCGGGTACTGCCCCAGCGCCAGCAGGCCGTACCCCACCAGCCGCAGCGCCTCCGCGTCGCGGGGCCGCAGCTCCACGGGCGACGACAGCGCGCGCACCGCGCCCCAGGTGTCGCCGGAGAAGGCGCGCCTGCGGGCCACGGCCTCGTAGATCATCACGTCGTCCCGGTTCTCCCGCCGCGCCTTGCGGTAGGCCAGCTCCGCCTGGAGCCGCTCGTCACCGCCCGCGTAGGGCAGGTCCCGCAGCGGCTGGCGCCGCAGGAGCGCGGGCACGCCCCTGTGCTCGGCGAGCCGGGCCACCACCGCGCGGCCTGAGGAGTGGACGTCATCCAGCGCGATGCCCAGGAGCTTGTCGCGGCGCTGGTCCTCCTCCCGGCGCCGCAGCGACTCCAGGTTCTCCAGGTCCACCTGCTCGTCGCGCACGGCGTAGCGCGTGTAGTCACCCTCCGACTCCAGCACGAGCATGGACGCGCGGGCGTTGGCCAGCCGGTAGTGCTGGCTGAGCGCCACCACCATCCGGTCCAACCGCTCGTCATCCAGGGACACCAGCCGGGACACGAACAGCTCCGCCCACGCCCGGGGCGCGAAGGCGCTGTCCTCGCCGGACGGCAGCGGGATGCGCAGCGTGCGCTCGGGCCCGGTGCCCGCCTGGGTCACCACCTCCAGCGCCGCGTCGCCCTTCCCCGGCAGCCGCCCCGCCACCTGCAGCTCCTGTCCGGGGAAGACGAG
>NZ_JBKGHJ010001100.1:0-944 GCF_046520365.1 Corallococcus sp. 4LFB | reverse complement strand
CCAGCCCACCCACGCCGCCCGCGCCCCCCGCGGTGCAGCTCTCCGGCACCGACCCTCGCGTGCGGGACCTGCTGAAGGGGCTCTCCAGCGACGCGGACTTCGCGCGCTGGCTGGCCGCCGAGGATCTGGTCCGCCGCTTCGCCGCCTCCGCGAACCTGATCGCCGAAGGGCAGAGCCCGCGCATGCCCCTGTCCTTCATGGCACCCACGGGAGCCTTCCGCGTGACGAAGCGTCGCGGCCACACGGTGATGGCGCCGGAAAGCCATACCCGGTACGACGGGGTGGCCCGCGTCATCGCCTCACTGGACGGGAAGGCCGCGGGGCAGGTGTATCAGGAGCTCAAGCCGCTGCTGGACGCCGCGCACGCGGAGCTGGCCCCGCCGGGCCGGAGCCTGGACGCGACCCTGTCGCAAGCCATCGGGCGTCTCACCCGCGTCCCCGTCCCGAAGACGCCCCCGGAGCTCGCGCCCAAGGGCGCGCTCTACGTCTACGCGGATCCGGGCCTCGAAGCGCTGGGCGCGGCGGAGAAACACCTGCTGAGGATGGGTCCGGAGAACATGCGCAAGGTGCAGGCGAAGCTCACCGAGCTGGCGGCGGCCCTGGGCCTTCCGTCGGCGGAGCAGGCCCGCCAGCCGTAGCCCCCGAACCCCACGGACGCGGGATGTCTTGCCTTGAATGGGCAACGCTCGACTCGCATAGGGGGGCTTGCTCCACGGAGGAATGTCTGCTCCTGGCGCGGAGACGCATCTTCGTCGCGCAGGCGTCTGCGATAGGATTTGGGGCATGGGTCCCTATTCGCTTGTGGCTTCACCCTGCCTCACCTACCGTGCTATCCCTCACGCACAAAATGGAGGAGTCATGAGCAAGCTTGTGAAGTCCCTGCTGGCAGCCCATCCGCTTCCGGTTTAGCTTCCGCTCCCGAGGGAAGCCTCACGCTTGCGTCG
>NZ_JBKGHJ010000010.1:0-43815 GCF_046520365.1 Corallococcus sp. 4LFB | reverse complement strand
GCCTTGCCCGCGGACGGCGTCGTCCCGGTGGCCGGGGCCTTCGCGGCGGCCGCGCTGCCCGGCCGGGCCATCAGGCGCGGGTCGAAGTAGATCATCGTCGGCTCGGCCGCGAAGCGCTCCTCCTCCAGCTCGTCCGCGTAGACGTCCCGCATGAACGCCGCCAGGTGCGCGCTGGTGCCGTGCAGCTTCTCCTGCTGGAGGAACTCCTCCAGCGCCAGCTGCAGCTCGCCCGCCGTGGTGAACCGGTCGTCGCGCTTGCGCGCCAGCGCCTTGAAGACGATGGGATCCAACGACTTCGGAATCCCCGGCACCGCCTCCGAGGGGGGGACGATCTTGTGCCCCACGACGGCCTTGAGCGTGGCCATCTCCGTCTCGCGCTTGAACAGGCGCCCGCCCGTCAACAGCTCGTAGAACACCGTCCCCAGCCCGAACACGTCCGAGCGCGCATCCAGCGGCTCACCCCGCGCCTGCTCCGGGGACATGTACGCGTGCTTGCCCTTGATGGTGCCCACCACCGTCTGCGACAGCTTCCCCTGCGCCTTCGCCACCCCGAAGTCGATGAGCTTCACGCCGCCGTTGAAGCCCACCAGCACGTTCTGCGGCGACACGTCCCGGTGGATGAGCGACAGCTTCCGGCCGGACGGGCTGCGCGCGTTGTGCGCCGCGTCCAGCCCCGCCGCCGCCTCCGCGATGATCCGGCACCGCAGCCCCAGCGGAAAGCCGCCCGGGTGCGCGGACGCGCGCGGCACCAGCGACCCCAGGGGCTCGCCGTGCACGTACTCCATCGCGATGTAGTACTGCCCGTCCACGTCCCCCATCTCGTAGATCTGCGCGATGTTGGGGTGGTTGAGCAGCGCCGCGATGCGCGCCTCGTCCAGGAACATCTGGAGGAACTCGTCGTCCTCCGACAGGTGGGGCAACAGCCGCTTCACCACCAGCAGCTTCTGGAAGCCCACCGGCCCCTTCTGCCGGGCAAGGTAGACGGCCCCCATGCCGCCGGTGGCCAGCTTTCGCAGCAATTCATAGCGGCCGAACGTTTCCACTCCAGCCGTGACGATAGCCGCGTCAGTGCGGAACTCAAAAGCCCGAGCACCCCCAAAAACGCGAACCGGGCCGGCCCCCTGGAGGGCCCGGCCCGGCCGCGCTGCGTCACGGCGTCGTACCGGCGACGGCCCCTCGGCTACGGCGTGGGGGCGCAGACGCTGCGGTAGCGGATCTCCACGGCCTGGCCCGGGGTGGGCACGGAGCCCGCCGCGAAGACGACCGCGTTGCGGCCCGCGTCGTAGGTCCACTGGTCCGCACCCAGGATGCGGCCGTTCACGCGCACGCTCAGCTCCTGCGTGCCGTCCGGCGTCGCGGTGAGCGGGAAGTCCGCCTGCGGCTCCCCGGCCTTCTGGATGATGGGGTCCAGGAACCCGCGGTAGTCACCCTCGCAGATGGAGCCCACCGTGCCGCCCGTGCCCCTGGCGACCGCGGCGAAGCGGTCCGCGCTGCTGCTCGCGGTGGAGCAGGCGCCGTTGGGGATGAGCGCGTGCAGGTTGCTGCGCTGGGACATGCCCGTGCCCTTCAGCGTCTGGAGGAACTGGATGTAGCTGTCGGGCGTGAAGCCGGAGTGGTCGTCCTCGTCCGCCAGCACCACCACCGCCATGCGGGCCGCGGCGCGGGTGAAGCCCAGGTTGCCGTCGTTGGGCTGCGGGGTGCGGACGTCGTCGGCCTGCTCGGACAGCGGGGCGGACAGGGCCTGGCGCGTCGTCTCCAGGCCCTGCACCAGGTTGTGGCAGAGGCCCACGTCCAGGTTGGCCTGGATGGTGGCCGCCGCGTTGGCGCTGTTGCCGGACACCACGCGGGCGCGGCTGCCGTCCACCGGGAAGAGCCGGCCGGCCTCACCGCCGTTGGCGCCGCCGCCGCACAGCCCCTGGCGCTGCACCAGGCCCGTGCTGGTGACGCCCACGCGCACGTCCACGTTCAGCTCCTTCGCCCGCTGCAGCCAGCCCGGAATCGCGTTGCGCAGGCGCTGCTGGTAGGGCTCCATGGTGGTGGTGTTGGAGACGACGAAGAGCACGTCCAGCTGGCTGTCGGTGCCCTGCGTGAAGCGGTCCACCTGGATGCCCTCGTGGTTGGTCTCCGCGAGCAGCGGGACGAGGAAGCGGTTGGGTTCCGTGTCCGCCTGGAAGTACAGCGGGCTGTAGTGCTGGCCCAGCACGTCGCGGGCGTAGTCCACCTCCATCTCGAAGCCCTCGCCGGGCTGGAGCGTGATGGGCGCCGTCACCGGCGTGAGCAGCGAGAACTGCTTCGACGTGCCGTTGCCGATGGTGGCGTCCGCCACGGTGAGCGGCTCGCTGCAGCGGTTGGACAGGAACGTCTTGCGCGGCTTCGCCGGGCAGTCGTAGCGGATGGGCCCGAAGTCCACGAAGGACGGCGTGGCCACGAGGCAGGACGGGTTGGACACCGCGTGGATGGGCAGCGTCACCGTGGGGTAGGCCGGGTTGTTGACGGTGAGCATCAGCTCGCCGTTGAACTCGCCGCCCGTGGTGGGCGCCTTGAAGGCAATCATGGAGCTGAAGGCCGTGTCGTAGAGCACCACTCCGCCGGTGATGGGACCGCCGGGCATGGAGAACACGCCGCCGCCGTCATTGGACAGGTGCACGTCCTTGATGGCGCACTCGGCCCGGCCCGGGTTGCGGAAGTAGAAGCCCAGCACCGCGCCGCGGCCCGGCACCACGTTGGCGAACTCCAGCTTCGGCTGCGGCAGGAGCTCGTAGACGCAGGGGCCGGAGGCGCGGGCACGGCCCGTCAGGACGATGGCGCGCTCGGGCGTGAACAGGTCGTTGGACTGCACGTAGAGCGTCGCGCTGAAGGTGCCCTCGTTCCTGGGCTCGAAGTAGACCTTCAGCTCCAGCGCGTCGTCGCCCGGTTGAATCTGCAGGCCGTTGGCCTCCAGCGCGGGCCAGGTGCCGCCCTTCCACGCATAGCCCTGCGTGCCGCGCGTGGGCGTGCCCACGTCGAACTGCACCGCGTCGCCGTCGGCGCGCACGCCGGTGAAGGTGAGGGGGCCGTTGCTGCCCGCGTTGGTGATGCGGATGACCTGCTCCAGCTTGCCGCCCACCGGCAGCTCGCCGAAGTCCAGCGCCACCGGGGCCACCGCCAGCGTGGGCCGGCCACCGCGCGCATCCAGCATCACGCGGGACTCACGCGACTTGTCGGACGCGTACGCCACCGTGAGGTTGCCCACGTTGGGGCCGGAGAAGCGCGCGGCGAACTCCATGCGCATCTCCACCACCTCGCCCGGCTGCACCGTGCGGCCCTCCGGCCGGGTCAGCGGCGAGAAGGCCCGGTCGCTGGTGGCCAGCGCGGAGATGGTCACCGGGCGCCAGGTGACGTTGCGCGCGCGGGTGAAGGACTCGGTGCGCTCGTGCACCGGAATTTCGTCGAAGGGCACGGGCGCCGGGTCGAACACGAAGGCGCTCGCCACGGAGTTGCCCTTGAGGTCCACCACGGACGGGGTGCACGTCTCGCAGGAGAGGACCTCCAGCCGCGCGCCCATCTGCCCCAGCGCGCGGGGCAGGTACTTCGTCTTCACCACCCGGGTGCTGTTGGGCGGCACCGTGATGGTGTCCGGCGTGAAGGGGTCCGCCTGGTCGCCCGCCACCTTCAGCGTCAGCGGCAGGTCCACCGGGTTGGTGACGGTGACCTCCAGCGTGCGGTCGCTGTCCACCTCCAGCGTCTCGTAGTCCAGCACCGGCGGGCTCACGCCGATGCGCGTGGGCGTGCCCAGCCCCTGGACCTGGAGCTGCTGGAGCGCGCCCACGTTGGCGTCCGTCGTCACGCGGAGCGTCTCCTCCACGGGCCCCTCCTTCAGGGGGTGGAAGCGCACCTTGACGACATGCGACTCGCCCGGCGGCACGCGGCCGCCTCCGTCCGTCAGCTCCACCTGGTACGACGGGTTGTTGCCAATCCCCAGCGCCTCCAGCGCGGAGAACGGCACGTAGCCGACGTTGCGGATGCGGACCTCCTTCTCACGCCACTCGCCCACCGGCACCTCGCCGAAGTCGAGCGCGTCCACGTCCAGCACCGCCGTGGCCTGCACCCCGCGCGTCTGGTCTTCCTCGTGACACGCCATCGTCCCCGCCACCAATGACGCCAGCAGGACGACCCGACCCCTCCACCCCATCACCATTGTCCGCTCCCCACCCTTCCCCACCACACGCACACGGATGCCCGGGACACGTGATCCATCCAGGGCTACCCCTAATCAAGACCCGTGCCGCCCGGGGCCGTGGCCTCGCGTCCCCCTGAATTCAGGGACTTGGCGCATACTCCGGCGGCCAAGTGAGCGCTGGAGGGAACCGGGTTGCCCTGGAGGGTGAAAGGTTTTTCCCGACCTTTTGCCAACCTGCACCCCCAACTTTTCAGGTCATGAACTGGACGCTTCCGGAGCCGGGCCCGCGGAGGCCCTGGCGACGAAGGCCGCGATCGCACCGGCGACGGCGGCGGGCTGCTCCAGGTGCACGTGGTGGCCGCCTTCGAAGAAGCGGGGCGGGGCGGCCAGCGTGCGCAGGGCGGCCAGCCGCGCCTCCAGCAGCTCCGGGGCGGGGGACAGCCCTTCGGTGCCGCGAAGCAGCTGCACGGGGCAGGTGACGGCGGCCTCCAGCGCCAGCCACTGGGCCTCGTCGTAGCCCTGGCCGAAGCGGCGGCGGTGGCGGGGGTCGAAGGTGAAGGCGAAGTCGCCCTCGGGTGTCCGGCGGGTGCCGTGGCGCGCGAAGAGGAGCGCCGCGTCCGGGGAGAGGGTGGGGTTCGCCTGACGCAGGCGCTCCGCGGCGGCCTCCACCGAGGGGTAGCGCTTGCGGTTCGCGGCCGGCGCGAGTCGTCCAGGAACCCGCGCAGCCGCTGCAGGGCGCCCGCGGCCGGGCCGCCGGAGGGCCCCAGGCTTTCGATGAGGGTCAGGCTGAGGACGCGCTCCGGGCGCGCGGCGGCGTACGCGAGCGCGACGATGCCGCCCAGCGAGTGCCCCACCAGGTGCACCGGGGGCAGGGCCAGCCCGTCCAGGGTGGCCTCCACGTCCAGCAGGTGGTCGCTCAGGTGGTACGCGGCGCCGGGGCCGGCGTGGCCGCTCTGACCCATGCCGCGAAAGTCGAGCAGCACCGTGCGCCAGGAGCCGGGCAGGTGCTCGCAGAGCAAATCAAAGCTGTGGGAGTGGTCCAGCCAGCCATGCAGGAACAGCACGGCGGGCGTGCCCCGGGGGCCGCGCTGCCGCACGTGCAGCGGCAGCCCTTCTGCGTCGACGGTGAGGGATTCGAATGCGGCGGCGGGCACGGGGGCCTCCTCGTGCCTTCACGCCTTACTCCGTCCCCCCGGGTGCTGGCGACCCTACGCGACGCTGCTGGACGCCGCCGGGCGCGGCGGGCCGCCGGTGTCCGGCTTGCCGAGCACCATGGCCAGCTGCCGGGCCTGGCCCTCCGTGGCGCACCGGTACTCCTGGGTCTTGCCGTTGGGCCGGTCGATCCGAATCACCCAGACGTCATTCTCCTTGGTCACCACAGGCGCTTGAGACATGCATTCCCTCCGTGTCCGGCAAGAGAAGCATCCTTCGTGCCGACCCCATGGATGGAGCCAAATGCCTGATTTCCGGCCGTCTCCCGCGCCAGGCAGGCAGGCGGGTGACAAAATTCGTTCAGCGACCCGACAATTTTCGCGCGTCCGGCTCGCACTCCTTGCGTAGTCCCGGGGGGCAGGCCGGAGTCGTTGGGATGACAATCATTGCTCAGCCGGGTCCGGCCACTCCCAGGCGGAGCGGTAGCCGCCGTCCGTCTGGGTGCCCTCGATGAAGCGCGCGTAGAAGGGGTGGCTGCTGAGGGTGGCGGAGTCGCCCACGACGAACAGGTGCCGGCGGGCGCGGGTGAGGGCCACGTTCATGCGGCGCAGGTCGTTGAGGAAGCCCAGCTGCCCCTCGCTGTTGGAGCGGGTGAGGCTGACGAGGATGGCGTCCTTCTCCCGGCCCTGGAACGCGTCCACGGTGTCCACCTCCACCTCCGGGTGCACGGCCTCCAGCGCCTCGCGCAGGTGGCGCGCCTGGGCGCTGTACGGGGCGATGACGGCGAGCTCGCGCGGGGACAGGCCCCGCGCCAGCAATTCGCGCACGCGGGCGATGACGTAGGTGGCCTCGCCCGGGTTGAGGAGGCTGTGCGTGGTGGGCTCCACCTCTTCGTCGAAGCCCTTGCCCGCGGTGTCCAGGTAGAGCACGGGCGGGGCGTCCACCTCCGCGCCGGGGCCGAGCACCTGCGCGAGCGTGCGGTCCGCCACGGACGGGTGGGCGCGCAGCTCGCCGCCGTACATCTCCTTGGAGGGGAAGGCCATGATGGCGGCGTTCATCCGGTACTGCTCGCGCAGCATGCGCTTCACATCGTCGCCGTGGTCCTGGAGCAGGCGCTCGAAGAGGCTGGTGCCCAGGCCCGCCTTCGCGGCCTCCTGCGACAGCACGGTGGGCGGCAGCTGCTGCGGGTCTCCGGCGAGCACCACCTTGGGCGCGCGCAGGAAGCCCAGCAGGGCCAGCGGCTCGGTGGCCTGGGTGGCTTCGTCCAGGAGGGCGCGGTCGAACTCCTCGCCCGCGAGCACGCCGGAGCCCAGGCTCGCGAGCGTCACGCACACCACGTCCGCGCGGGCGAGCACGGCCTTCACGGCCTTCTTCTCCAGCTTGCGCGCCTCGTCCATCAGGTCCTTGGCCTCCGCCGTGGAGGAGCGGGCGTTGGAGAAGCGCGCGCGGCTGCGGCCCTGGTTGCGCTGGCGGCGCGCGTAGCCGAAGAGGTCGAAGGCCTCGTCGAACAGGTCGCGGCTGACGACGCGGTCCGGGTGCTCCTCCACCACGATGTCCAGCGTGTGCTCCTGCAGGCGGGCGGCGACGCGCGCGGGGTGGCCCACGCGGAGGGCGCGCAGCCCCTGCTCCAGGCACAGCTCCAGCAGGTGATCCACGGCGGCGTTGCTGGCCGCGGTGCACAAGAGGCGCTCTCCGCGCGCGACGGCCTGGGCCGCGACCTCCGCCAGCACGGTGGACTTGCCGGTGCCGGGCGGGCCGTGCACCAGGAAGAAGTCCTCCGCGGCCAGGGCGCGCTTGGCGGCGTCCTGCTGCTCCGGGTTGAGCGGGCGGCTGGGAGTGAAGTCCTTCGTGTTGTCGAAGCGCGGGGGCTCGTTGCCCAGGAGCACCTCGCGCTTGTGCCGCTCCTGGCCCTTGTCCAGGGCCTTCACGCGCTGGAGGCCCGCGCGCACGCGCTCGTAGGTGACGTCGTTGGGGACGACGTCCAGGCGCAGGAGCCCTTCGGAGAGGTACGCGGGCGGCTCGCGGTCGAAGGCGAGCTGGATGCGGGTGGAGGTGGCGCGCGACACGAGCGCCTTCGCCGGGTCCTTCACCTCCGCGCGGCGGGGCAGCACCGCCACGAAGTCGCCGTTGGACAGGCGCGTGGGCAGCTTCCCCCGGTCCGCGCGGGCGAGCGTGAGGAGGATGCGGCCGCCCAGGCCCACCTCCTCCTCGACGGTCTCCAGGTCCAGCACGGACAGGCCCTGCTCCTCGCGCTCGCGCAGGGAGAGCCCCTGGGTGAGCGCGGTCGTGCGGGCCTTCTCCGCCTCGCGCTCCTGGGCGAGGAGCGAGGCGAGCTTGTCGAAGAACGAGACGTCACGGGCCATGCCCCGGGTCATGCCATCCCGGGGCGCCCGCCGTCACGGCCCGTGTGCCGGACTGTCCTCCCGCATCACCGGCCGGCCTACTGGCAGGAGTACGTGTACGAGGCCGGCGTGCTCCAGGTGCCGTCCGGGTTGATGTTGCGCACGGTGTAGCCGCTTGACGGGTAGGCCGTCGTCCAGCAGTCGCGGGCGCGCACGTCGTTGCGCAGGGCGGTGCCCAGGTCCCAGTTGCCACGGCGGCGCTGCTTCTCGTACGCGGCCACGCGGTCCACCGCCTCCACCCAGGTGGAGTCCCCCGCCAGCACGTCGCGGCGCTTCTCCAGGAACTTCTGGAGCCACGCGCTCTCCGTGATGCCGTTGTAGCCAATCACCGGCGCCACCTGGCCGCTGTTGCCCGATGCCGTATTGGCCTGGCGGATGAGGGCCTTCATGCCGTCGAAGCCGTGGTTGATGGACGCGTCGTACAGCGCCGCCTTGGTGAGCGCCTGGGTGAGGCCCCACTTCGCGGCCTCGTTGAGGGTGGGCGTGTAGTAGAGCGCGTCGCTCACCTGGTCCTGGCACTGCTTGAAGTCCGCCTTCGTCGCGGCGGTGTTGAAGCTGGCCGCCCAGTCCGCCGTCCAGTTGCCCACGGCGTCCAGCTCCGCCGTGGACGCCTGGTCCTCGCCGGTGGACAGGAAGCGGTTGTTGATGACGGTGAGGCCATTCCAATACTTCGCCAGGCGGTTGCCATTGGCCTCCGTGCGCAGGGCCCGGTAGCACTGCACCACCTGGATGGCGTCGCCCGTGCCGGTGCAGAAGCCCGCGCGCCCGTTGGTGTAGCCGCGCCCGTCGCCGATGTTCTCCGAATAGGCGTAGTCCAGCGTGGGCGTGTCGTTCTCCCAGATGCTCGTGAGCGCCTCCGCCACCTTCTTCTGGTTCGCGGTGAGGCCCGAGCCGCCGGGGGACGTGCCGCCGCAGCTGTCGGACTGGACCTTCACGTTGGCCGCGGTGAAGGACGTGTTGGAGTTGGTGGAGTAGTTGAACGTGTAGGACGTGTTCACCGCCACCGTCAGCGACGACGTGCGCGTGAAGGTGCACGTGCGGCCCGACTGCGTGTGCGTCCAGCCGGGCTGGTCATCGTCGCACGTCACCCCCGAGGGCACGTCCAGCGCGATGACCGGGTTGGCGATGGCCACCGTCCCCGTGTTCTTGAACACGAGCGTGCCCCAGTACTCCGGGCCGTCGTACGTGTTCGTCGTCACCGAGTGCGTGCACGCGCCCAGCGCCTGCTCCACCCCGGCCATCACAGGAGACTCCGAGTCTCCCGCCGCGCCACAGCCGGTGGCCAGCGCCACCAGCCCCACCGTCATCCACGTCCGTGAACCTGTCATGTGCCACCCCCACCTGGGAAATAGACAGAGCAGGAATACAGGTAAATGGCGTAAGCCGCCAGGGCGCTCAGCCCGGGGCGTCCGGCAGTGGCAGCACCCGCCACAGCCGCGGCTTGTCGTACTGCGGAGGAATCATCCCCAGGGGCCAGCCCTCGGCGGTGAGCTCCACGTACTGGTAGCCGCGCCCCGCGAAGGGGATGCGGGTGCCGGTGCCGGGCAGCCCCACGCCGATGGCCGCGTGCGCGAGCGCGTCCGAGTAGAGCATCACCGCGTCCACGCCCACCTGCCGCAGCAGCATCAGCGCGAGCACCGCCTTGGAGTCGCAGTCGCCCCGGTCCTGCGCGGGCACCAGCCCCGGCGGGACGATGCCGAAGGGCTCGTCGCCGGGCAGCTCGTAGCGGATGCGGCGCACGAAGCCGAGGATGAGCTCGGTGGCCTGCGCCGCGTCCAGGTCGCGCTCGCGGATGGAGGTGGCGAAGCGCTCGCCCAGCACGCGCACCGGCTCCGCGTTGCTGCGCATCAGCTCCGCGTAGATGCAGCGCATGTCCGTGCCGCAGCCCGGCGGCGCCACGTAGGTGAAGCGCTCCGGGCCCATGGCGCGGTAGCGCAGCCGCACGCTGTAGTCGCGGTGCGCCTCTTCCAGCCCGCGCTCCACCGCTTCGCCCAGCCCATAGGCCAGCTGCTGACGGGCGGGCTCCAGGCCCTCCACGCGCCAGTCATAGGCCTTCGCGCGCTCCGGCAGCGTGTCCTCCGGCACCAGCACCACGCCCAGGTCCTTCCGCGCCTCCTGGGGATCGTCCGGAGGCACTTCCCCTTCCGGTCGTGGGGCCTCCGCGAGCCGGCCCGCCTTGCTCGCCAGCACCCCCTCCCAGCCGGTGAAGGCGAGCAGCCCTCCCACCAGCACCAGCGACAGCGGCGTCTTCCACATGCGCGCGACCATGGCGGCGGCTCAGGCGGGCGCGCGCAGCATGCCGGTGGGCAGCTGCGGGAAGGGGATGAGGCCGTTGAGCGCGGCCTGGAGGCCGGGCGCGGTGAGCAGCGCGATGACCAGCAGGAAGGCGCACAAGAGCAGCGCGGCGGCGATGTTGCCCTTGCGCACCTCCTCCAGCTCCTCGATGCCGGGCGTCATCTTGTCGAACAGCCGCACGCCCAGGGCGAGCACCGCCACGCCCACCGCGAGCGACAGCCCCACGTGCACCAGCGCCAGCCCCAGCAACTGGAGCACCGAGAGGGCGGACACGGGCGGGTTCTGCACCGCCAGGTCCACCGCGTCGCTGGTGGCCTTCAGCGCGTGCTGCACGAGCAGGCCCAGCGACACGAGGCTCGCCGCGTGCACCAGGCCGGAGGCGACGTTGCCCCGGCGCAGCTCCTCCACGGGGTGGCTGTCCAGCAGGCGGCCCAGGCCGCGCATGCTCAGGCCAATGCCGAGCGCGGCCACGAGGCCACCGAGGACGACCTTCACGAGTCCGACGACGAAGAGGGTGAGGTCCATGGGGGCCCTGGGGACTGTAGCGGAAGTCCCCCGCGCCGCACTGCTTGGGGTTCACCCGCGCGGCCTGCCGTCCTTCAGACGGCGGCTGAGCGTCCAGGCGAGGGCGAGCAGCGCCACCCAGCCCACCGCCGACGACGGGCCGCCGCCCACCGAGCAGCTCAGGCCCTGCCGCATGTCGCTCGTCGGGTCGTACGCCACGGTCAGCTGGAAGTTGCAGAGGGACGCGTTGCCGGCCGCGTCGATGGCGGTCACCTGCACCGAGTGCAGGCCCGGCGCGAGCGGCGTGCCCACGACGGGGCTGTAGGAGAGGTCCGCCGCGGAGACGGCGTCCTCGGCGGTGGCGGACGGGTACTCCGCGCGGGTGCCGGTCAGCACCGCGGTGGTCAGCGTCTGGTCTTGCGGGCAGGTGAGCAGCGGCGGCCGCGAGTCGCGCACCCGCACCTGGATTTCGCAGGTGCTGCTGTTGCCCGCCTCGTCGGTGCTGATGACCTCCACGCGGGTGAGGCCCAGCGGGAACAGGTCCCCGGACGCGTGCGTGCTCCGGACGCTGACCTGGCTGGAGATGGTGTCGGTGGGCGTGGGGTCCGGCCAGTACGCGTGCGCGCCCTCGGGCCCTTCCGCCTCCACGCGGACCTCGCTCACCTTGCAGGCCCCGGTGGGCGCCTGGCCGTCGCGGATGGTGACGGGGAAGGAGCAGGTGCTGACGTTGCCCGCCGAGTCCTTCGCCGTCATCGTCACCCGGGTGGTGCCCAGGGGCAGCACGCTGCCGTCCTCCGGGCTGTAGGTGACGAGCACGTCCGGGCTCGTCTCGTCCTGGATGTTCGGGGTTGGGTAATAGAAGGTGAGGCCCAGGGGCGAGCGCGTGCCCAGGGTCAGCTCCGTGGGGCAGCCGTTGATGGCGGGCCCCGTCAGGTCCCTCGACGTCATGGAGGTGGCGCAGTACGCGAGCCGGCCCGTGGCGTCCTCGGCCTGATGGGTGACCAGGGTGGGCTGGTTGAGCCGCAGCAGGCTGTAGTCCGGGTGGGAGGTGCGGATCGTCACCTGGGACGGGGAGCCCACCAGCGCCGGGGTCAGGTTCTGCGTCAGCGTGCCCTCGGGCCGGTTGGAGGCCACGTCCCGGGCGGTGGGGCACACGAAGGTCGGCGCCGCTTCATCCCGCTCCATGCGCCACAGGGCGCGCGGCGTCCACGGGTCCCCGGCCGCCGTCAGCAGCGCGCCCTGGCGCGACACCAGCCCGGTGGCCGGCCCGTACACGCTGCCCGCGGGCAGCCGCGTCAGCCGGGACGTGCCCGCGAGGGTGCCGTCCGTGTGCCACAGCTCGCTCGCGCCCAGGGCCGTCGTCACGATGAAGGCGAGCCCGCCCTCGAACGGCGTGAAGCCGCGCACGGTCTCGAGCCCGGACTCGGTGGGACGTGGGATGCGCACGGTGCCCGCGGCCGTCCCGTCCGTCACCCACAGCGAATCACCGGAGCCGCCGCCCTGGCCCACCAGGAAGACGCGGGGGCCCACCGGGACCAGCGTCATGCCCGGAGCCCCGTCGAGGATGCCCCGGAGCAGCGTCTTCACGGGGAGGGTGCCCCCTTCCGTGCCGTCCGTCCGCCACAGCTCCATGCCGCTGGACGTGCCGCTCACGAGGAAGAGGAGCGTGTTCCCCAGCGCGGTGAAGTGGTGGAGGTGGGGCATGCCACCCGAGGGCACGAACTCCGCGACCATGACGGTGCCCTCGCTGGTGCCGTCCGACTTCCAGAGGGCGCGGCCGTGCTGGCCGTCCTCGGCGGTGAAGTAGAGGGTGCCGCCCACGGCGGTGAGCTGGAGCGGAACGGAGTGGCCCGTGCCGGGGCGGATGTCGCGCACCAGCGTGGTGCCCGCCCCGGTGCCATCCGTGCGCCACAGCTCCATGCCCTCGGGGCCCTCGGCGACGAAGAAGATGGTGTCGTTCACGCGCACGAAGTTGCCGGGGCGCGACGAGTGGATCCCCGGGAAGATGTCCTTCACGGGCACGGTGCCCGCCTCCGTGCCGTCCGACTTCCAGAGGTCGAACTCCGTCTCGCCCATCCCCGCCGACGAGAAGAGCACCGACTCACCGATGACGAAGACGGGCGCCTGGTAGCCGACGCCATCCAGCCGGCCCGGGTTGAGCTCGCGCGTGACGTGCGTGCCCTCGCGCGTGCCGTCGCTCGTCCACAGCTCGCGGCCCATCCCCGGCGACGACGCGGTGAAGAACAGGCGGTGGGGCGTGGCGCGCAGCGAGGCCGGATCGACGTGCGTGTCCGGCGGCAGCAGCTCCTCCTGCACGGAGCGGGTGCCCGCGGCCGTCCCGTCCGTCACCCAGAGGTCATGGATCAGCGCACCGCTGGTGCCGGGCAGGACGGCGAGGAAGTACAACCGTCCGTTCAGCTCGGCGGTGACCTGCGAATCCGGCCGGTTCATGTCCGGGGCGAAGCGGGGCTCGGAGGGGAGGTCCGCCAGCCGGCGCACGCTCATCGGATCCGGCGTGAAGGGCTCGCCCTGCGCGAACGCCGGGACCGCGCCCACCACCAGCGACAACGCCGAAAGCCACGCACGACTGCTGACCGTCCCCATGCCCGCCTCCCACGCCCGCCTGCCCGCCACCTGTCCTGCTGGAAGCGCACCGTCATCACGCTCCCGCCCGGCTACAACCCGGGGTCCGCTCGACTGTTCGCCAGCCAGCGCCCCCGCCGGGGTCGCACCTGTTGCAGGTGTTCATCACTGCACGGCGCCCAGGCACGCGACCCCGTGCGCGTGGCGGTGGGTCGCCAGCGCTCCGACGCGATGCCCACCACGGGCACCCTCTACCTGCGTGGTGGGGGAGCGAAGCTGGAAGCGCGGGCCTGCGGCGAGCCGGTGGCGCACGAGGCACAGTGAGCCCGCGGCCGCACCGGCCGTCTCAATCCAAGACGCATTTCGCGACGTGTCATGGTGGTTCATGAAACAGACCCCGCGAATCCTCCGGGTCTGCTCTCCCGTCGCGTGAAAGCGGGCCTCCCCCGGTTCTCGTGTTCAGATATCGCGATTCCTAGACTGTCTTTCCCCTCAGCTGGAGAAAGGCAGACATGGATTCCGATTCAGGCCATCCCGAGCGTCGCGTGCGGGTGGCGTCGCCGGAGGCCGTCCCGTTCCTGCTGGTGCCGGAGCCCCTCCTCCCGGAAGTCGAGCACCCCTGCCGCATCCCGGTGAAGGACGTGGACGAGGCGGAGTTCCTGGCCGCCGTGCTCCAGGAGCACTGCGGTCTCTACCTGGGCACGCGCGCCGCCGAGTTCCCCGCGCTGGCCGAGTGGGCGGACGCGACGCCCGTGGGTGTGCGCGTGGGCGGCCCGTGGAAGCGGGACCCGCCGGAGAACGTCTCGGAGCTCCTGGCCCGCATCCCCGTCCGCAACCCCGTCTCCGAGGGCCGGCAGTCCTTCAGTGAGGCGGAGCAGGCCCGTCCGCTGGAGCGAATCGACCCGGTGCTGGTGCACAAGCGCGACCCGGCGAACGTGCTGCTCGCCAACGCGTGCCGGGTGGGCGCGCTCCAGCAGTTCAACGCGTTCACCGAATCCCCGGAGTTCGTCTTCGACCATCCCTCCGAGCACGTGCAGGGCATGCTCCTCACGGAGCTGGCGCGGCAGGCGAGCATCGCGACCATCCACGGCGTGGGGCTGCCCCTGGACTGGTCGCTCATCATGACGCGGCTGTCCTTGGAGTTCCGGCGCTTCGTGCGCAACGACGTGCCGGTGGTCATCCGCACCTTCGTCAGCTTCCGGCTCCCCGAGTGGGCGGAGCCGGTGCGCACCGTCGGACGCCGCGCCCGCATGTGGATCGCCGTGCAGGGCTGGCAGGAGGACACCTGCTGCTTCCACGGTCTGATTGGCGCGCTGAGCGCGAAGGAGGCGTCATGAAGAACCTGCACCGGTGGATGCCCACGCTGCTGCTGGTGACGGGCGTGGGGCTGCTCATTCCGCTCGGCATCCGGCAGGTCCTGCGCACGCCGGAGGACAGCCGGCCCATCGCGGGCCTGATGCTGGGGCTGTACCTGACGTGGATGCTGGTGGAGAGCCGGGTGACGCTGCGGGAGACGCGCAAGCCCACCGCGGAGCGGGACAGCGCCACGCTGGAGCTGTATGCGATTGCGCGGCTGGCGACCCTCCTCCTAGCGGTCGCGTTCCCCACGCTGGAGCTGGGGCCCGTGCCGCGCGCGGTGGGGTTGTTCTGTTTCATCGCCGGGGTGTCGCTGCGGCTCACGGCCATCCGCACGTTGGGGAAGGCCTATTCGCACCGGGTGCGGCTGCCGGACGCGAGCCTGCTCGTCACGGAGGGCGTGTACCGGAGGCTCCGGCATCCGGCGTACACCGGCATGCTGCTGGCGCACGTGGGCTACCTGCTGGTGTTCCCAGCCGTCGTGGGCATCGCGGTGTTCGCGCTGCTGTTCGTCCCGGCGGTGCTCCTGCGCATCCGTCACGAGGAGCGGTTGTTGCTGGGCTCCTTCCCGGGCTACGCCGAGTACGCGGCGAGCCGCAAGCGGCTGGTCCCATGGGTCTGGTAGGCGGCTTCGGCGTCGTGCTCACGGGCGCGACCGGCATGGTGGGGCAGGCCTTCCTGCGCCAGCGCGGAGCGCATCCCGTGCACGCGCTGGTGCGCTCGCCCGACGGCCGTGACTGGGGAGAGGGTGTGCACGTCGTGCGCGGAGACCTGCACGGCATCCCCGAGGCGCTGTTTCCCCCGTACCCCTACGTGGTCCTGCACCTCGCCATGAAGCAGCGGGACACCGATGGAATGGGCTTCGAGCGGACCAACGTGGACGGCACGCGGCGGCTCCTGACGCGGCTCCAGGGAGACTGCCGGGGCGTCCTCCTCGGCAGCTCCATGTCTGTCTATGGCCCGGGGCCGCACCGGGGTGTGAAGGAGGAGCATCCGCTGCGCCCCATCACCGCCCTGGCCCGCTCGCGCGTGGCGGCCGAGGACGTCGTCACGGAGCACGCGGTCCGGAACGGCCTCCACGCGGCGCTGCTCCGGCCGCGCTTCCTCCTCGGGCGCGGGGACCGGTTCGTCCTGCCCGCGATGGTGAAGCTCCTGAAGCGCGGGGTCCAGGTGGGGGACGACAGGGTGGGGTGCTCGGTCATCGACGTGGATGACCTGGGCCGCATCCTCTGGCGGCTCGCGAGCCGGATGGTGGAGACGCCGCGTCCCGAACAGCAGGCGCTCAACGTCGCCTACTCACGCCCGCTGATGCGCGGGGAGTTCCTGGGCACGGTGGCGCAGCGGCTGGGCCTGGAGCGTCCCACCGTGAAGCTCCGAGCCCCGGCCTGGTTCCCGCGAGTCCTGCGCGAGGTCCCCAGCCGCCGGGCCCGAGCGATGGCGGAGCGTCTGGAGTTGCTGACCCAATCACAGTGTCTGGATGTCTCGCGGCTCGCGGAGGTGCTCGGGCCGGAGGACCTGTTGTCGCGGTCCCCGGTGGATGCCCTGCGAAGCGCGCTCAATGACTTTCCATCCTGAAGGAACCCCTCCCATGCCTTCCCCCCTTCCGCTCGTCTCGATGACCGAGGCCAGCGATCCCCAGCAGGTCGGCCAGAAGTTCGCGCGCCAGCAGCACCTGGCGAAGCACGGCTTCCCGGTCCCCGAGTTCTTCTGCCTCACCACCACGATGTTCCAGGAAGTGGTCAGGCCCCTCCAGTCCGCCATCGACCGGCTCACCACGGCGGTGGACCGGACCTCCCATCAGGACATCCGCCGCGTCGCGGAGGAGATTGAAAAGCTCTTCCTCCAGGTCCCCCTGGGCGCCGAGCGCGAAGCCACCATCCTGGACACCTTCGACCGGACCTTCGGCGCAAGCGGCATGGTGGCCGTGCGCGCCTCCGTCGTGGGCCGGGCGCTGGAGGAGAGCGAGGACTCGGAGACGGATCCCTTCGCGGGCGTGAGCTCCACGTTCCTCTACGTGCGCAGGGACACGCTGCTGGACCGGATCCGCCGCTGCTGGGCGTCCGCCTACACACCGGAAGGGCTCATCTACCGGCTGGCGCAGGGCCGCGACGTCCGAGGCCTCATGGTAGCGGTGGGAGTCCAGCGGATGATTCCGGGCCGCCGTTCCTTCGTGGCCTTCACGTGCGACCCGAAGACAACCGAGCGGCGAACGCTGGTCGTCGCGGGGCACGGCATCGGCGAGGGCGTGGTCCAGGAGCGGGTAGGGGTGGACCACTACTTCATCCATCCGGAGACGGGGCACATCGAAAGGCAGTTGGGCCACAAGGCGGAGATGCTGTGCGAGAACCCCGAGCCCGGAGGCGAGCTGATCAGCAGGCCCGTGCCGGAGCCGTTGCGGGACGCGCCGTGTCTGACGGATGACGAGCTGAAGCGGCTGGCCGCGCTGGCGAAAGACATCGAGCGCAGCTTCGGCATGCCCCAGGACATCGAGGGCACCTTCACGGAGGACGGCACGCTGCACGTGTTGCAGGCGCGGCCCATCGCCTTCGACTTCCGGAAGATCCGCGTCTGGGGTTGCGGCAACGTGTCGGAGAGCTTCCCGGGCGTCACGACGCCGCTGACGTACTCACTGGCCAGCTACTTCTACGAGGTCATCTTCTACGACCTGCTGCGCCGCATGAAGGGCGCGGACGAGAAGGCGCTGCACGACCAGGCGCCGGCCTTCCAGAACATGCTGGGGTTCATCGACGGGCGCGTCTACCACTCGCTGTCGAACCTGATGCACGTCAATGGCATCAACCCGTTCATCGCGGCGACGTCCATGCGGGACCTGGAGGACGTGCTCCAGCGGGACGCGTCGCTGGTCATCCGGCTGCCCGGCCACCGTGAGAGCTTCCCCAGCACCGCGAGCTACGCCTACGCGCTGGGCCGTTCGGCGTTGGGAGCGCTGAGCGTCACCGCGACGTTCCAGCGGGACTTCGAAGCGTTCGAGACGTGGTGGAAGCAGACGCTCGCGGGGCTGAGGGCGCTGCCCGTGGAGCGGGAGGACCCGCTGGTCCTCATCCACCACTTCCGGCGAGTCTGGACGGAGGTGGGGAACTGGTGGGGGCTGACGCTCATCAATCACTGGTACATCAACACGTGCTTCGGGCTGGCGCGCAGGCTGCTGCTCAAGTGGACCGGAGAGGACCCCAGTGCGCTGCTCGTGGGCCTGTTGTGCGGGGCGAAGCCGGACGCGGGCACGCACGCGCTGCTCTCCGCGGTGGCGCTCGCGGAAATGGTGCGCGCGGATCCGGCGCTGGCGAAGCGCTTCGACGAAGGAGAGGCGGAAGCCCTCTGGCGAAGCATCGACGCCGGGGAAGTGCCGCCTGCGTTCGCCCGAGCCTTCCGCGAACACCTGAGCGAGTACGGAGACCGGGGCGTCCAGGAGCTGAACGTGGAGCGCCCGAACCTGCGGGACACACCCTGGGACCTGGTGCGAGTCGTCCAGTCCTACGCGCGCACGTCCGTCACGCGCGAGGAGTTGCGAGCGTCCGACAAGGCAAGGCGCACGGAAGCGGAGGCGCAGCTGGCGACGCTCCTCCAAGGACACCCGTTGCGGAAGCTGGCCATCCAGCAGCTCCTGGAGCGGCTGCGGACGGTGATTGGCCTGCGGGAGGACAGCCGGTTCTGGCGAGGCCAGCTCTTCGGCTTCAGCAAGCAGGTGTTCGCGGCGCTCGGGAAGCGGATGGCGGAGCGGGGCGTGCTGGATGCACCGCTGGACGTGCACTACCTCACGATGCGCGAGGTGCTGGACCACTTCGAAGGCCGGAGCGTCACGAGGAACCTGGGCGAGCTCGCGAGGCTGCGGCGAAGGGAGCAGCAGGACAACCAGGAGCGCCAGCCGCCGCGTGACTTCACCACGGTGGGAAGCGTGGCGGACGGCATCCCCAGGGCCGTGGAAGCGGCCAACGATGACGCCTCGCTCTTCAAGGGAATCGGTTCGAGCGCGGGCATCGTGGAGGGCAACGCGCGCGTCGTGCTGGACCCGGGCGCGGTGGGCACGCTGGGCAAGGACGACATCCTCATCGCGAAGGAGACGGATCCGGGCTGGCTGTTCCTGATGCTGGCCTCGGGAGGCATCGTCGTGGAGCGAGGCAGCATGCTGTCGCACACGGCCATCGCGGGCCGGAAGTTCGGCATCCCCACGGTGGTGGGAGTGGCGCACGCGACCACGCGCATCCCGGATGGTGCGAGGGTCCGCGTGGATGGTTCCACGGGCACGGTCACACTGGTGGCGGCATGAGGAGGACGGTCATGGAGCGGGCAAGGGCAACGCTGCGTTTCTCTGTGCAGCGCTACCCGCCGCTGTTCTACCTGCTGGTGATTTCGCTCTGGTGCGTGAGCCTGGACGGGATGTTCGGAGTGCTCGACGGGGGCCCGGGGCTGACGTTCTCTCCGGACCTGCTGCACGTCGCATTGAGCATCATCGGCGTGGGCTACTTCATGCGCATCGTGGATGAGCTGCGCGACTACGAATACGACCTCGTCCACAACCCCAACCGGGGGCTGGCGAAAGGAGACGTCACCTTCGGGGACCTGTACGTCGCGCTGGGGCTCAATGCGGCCGTGTTGCTGGGGACCAACCTGACCGTGTCCTGGGTGAGGGCCGCCATCCTGTTGGGAATCATGGTGCACGCGCTGATGCTCTGGGCGCTGGAGAAGCACTGGATCGCGTATCAGCGCAGCATGTTCCTGATGATTGGAATTGCCATCCAGCTCCACGTGGGCCACGGCCTCTACGTATGGGTGGCGCACGCGGAGCGCACCGGAAGGCCGCTGAATCTCCAGGGACTGCTGGCCATCCTGGCCATGGTCTTCCTGTACCTGCACTGGGAGGTCATGCGGAAGACCGCATGGCCGGGGACGACGAAGCCAGGGGAGAAGCTCTACTCCGACGAGGTGGGCTCCAAGGCCAGCGCCGTGATTGCCTTCGCGGTGATGGCCGGAGCGTCAGGGCTCTATCTGTGGCTGACCAAAGGCTGGCTCTTCCTGCTGCCCCTGGGAATGGCGGTCATCAACCTGACGCTGTTCTTCAAGGACCGCAGGCCCCGCGCGCTCTCGGGAAAGCTCGCGGCCCGGACCTACTTCGCGTTCCTCTTCGTCATGCTTCTGTTGTCAGCGCTCTAGTGTGAAGACCAGTCGTCATCGTCACGAGGAGGAGGCGGCGGAAGCGTAAGCCCCTGCGCGACGAGCGTCTCGGCCATCACACTGGAATCCAGTAGCTCGACGGGGCAGCCCCACATTGCAACGATGACGCGGTCCAACTCACTCACGAGATCTTCTGCGGCATGAGCGTGCCTCAGCAGGCGGTCGGACACGCTCTCCGCTATCGGGCGGAGCGCTTCTGGCAGCCGGCGTGGGAACGTGAACCAGAAAGGATGCCCCTCCAGCAGCCCCACGGGGAGCGCGAGTGCGAGGAGCTGTTTGCGATAGCGCCAGGCATTCGCCAGCTCGAATCCCGCTGCAAGCGGACGCACCTCATGGTCCCCTAGATTGTGACGAAGCTCGCTGCCGCTCTCAGCCATGGAGGCAGCGTGGGCTTGGGGCAAGCCTGACAGGCCGAAATGCTCGAAGAGCGCCTGTGCCAGGCGACGGTGCCAGTCCGCTGCCTCGGGCGTGCCTTCGTCCAGGTGGGTAGCGAGCGCTGTGCAGACCGTGACGAGATCATGCGGATTCAGCAGTTGGCTCGACTGGAGGAACGAGAAATCCCTGGGGCCAGGCTTGGGTCGACTCGGGAGCATGAGTGCTCAAGTCTACCAAGGCGCCGCGAGTCGGAGTGTAGACGAGTAAAAGCTGGAATTCTGATAGAAAGCGTCGAGGAGGATTTCCCATGACGCCACTCCGCCGTAGCGCCCTTGGCGCATTCGTTGCCTGTCTCCATGTCTCCCTGACTGCGGGCGCCGCGCCCCGTCCCGTGTTTGCACCGGGCGGTGGCGGGTTCGCCGATCCGACGGTGGTCAGCCACAACGACCAGTTCTACGGCATGTCGACGGGAAGCCTTGTTCCATCGGCCCAGGGCAACATCGGCACCGGTCCCTGGACGGCGGAAGGGCCGGCCCTGACCGCCAAGCCTTCGTGGGCCACGGGCGGCGTCATGTGGGCCCCGGACCTGGAGCGGATCAGCGCGAACGAATGGGTGGTCTACTTCGCCGCTCCGGTGGACGGGCTGGACGCCAACCAGCGCTGTATCGGCGCGGCCACCGCCAGTTCGCCGCTGGGACCGTTCACTCCGGTCTCGGGTGGCCCGCTGGTCTGCCCGGGACTGGCGAACACGCCTGCGCCGGATGACAACGTCCCGGGCCGTCCGCTCACGAACGCTGGCGTCATCGACCCGTCCGGCTTCAAGGACAGCGATGGCACGCGCTTCCTGCTCTACAAAACGCAGCAGTTGCCCTCGTCGCTGCGCATCGTCCGGCTCAACGCGGCGGGCACGCACGTGGCCAGCGGCGCCACCAGCCGCCAGTTGCTGCGCTCGGACCGCATCGTGGAGAACCCGGTCCTGGTGAAGCGCGCTGGCGACTACATCCTGTTCGCCTCGCGCGGCCCGTACAACAAGTGCACCTACGAGACCATCTGGATGCGGGCCAATGGCCTGGGTGCCAACGCCTTCAACGCCGTCACGCAGCACACCCTACTCACGGACGGGAGCACCGGCGGCGTGTGCGGCCCTGGCGGCGCGGACATCGCGGCGGCGCTCGACGGTGGACAGCGCATCTTCTTCCACGGCTGGCTGTGCGGCAGCGGTCCCTGCCCGGTGAACTTCGACGCGCAGACCGACGACGGGGGCCGCCGGGGCATGTACCTGGGCGTGCTGGGCTGGGACTCCAACGACAACCCGGTCGTGAACAAGTTCCTCAGCCCGGAGTGATCAGTTCCCCAGCCGCCACACCGTGAACGTGTGCAGCCTCCGGCCCCGGAAGACCCCCGTGAGCTTCACGGGTCCCTCCACGGATCCAAAGCACTGCATCAGAGTGAGATTGCACTTGGGGCGGATGCTTGTGTTGTTACGGTCTTGTCTTTGATCCGGTTGACAAAATCCATTGTTTTGCAATGTCGGATGGTGTCTGGGCTTGATCTTGAATGACGGCATGGAGAAGTTGCCTCACATCGCCAATCGAGGTGGGCTCCTTGAAGACTCCGGCCAATAGCCGTGGAGTACGCAGGAGAAATCGTCGTTCGCCCCAAACCTTCATCCAAAATGCAGAGATAAAAGGAAGCACAATTCGATGGGTCATCGAATGATCGGGGGTTGTGTTGTTGTAAAAATGTGCAAGCAGGTCTGACTGAACAACGGCGGCCAGGCCAAGGGGACACGTGTCTTGAATGGAGCCAAATATGTTGCTCATGAAATGCAGTGCCCATTCCTTGGGGAAGTTCTCTTCTCTCGGATGGTTAAAAAGAACTTCGGCAGTGGCGTGAGGCTGAACAAGCTCCTGGACCAAGTGTGCCGCCTTTTTCCACGGAGCAGGAAGCTCGCTTTTTTCGGCCATGGCTTTGTATGACATTGCCGTTTCGTTCGCCGCCAGATGCGCTGTAGTCAAGTCGGTGATCGTTAGCGTTGCTAATCGCAGTGCTACGGGCGGACAGATGAGTTGCCTCGTTAGCTGCTCTCGGTCCTGAGAGTTGTACTTTGGAGAATGGGCAAAATGGGGGGCGCTGGCAATGACTCGTCCAAAAACATTCGCCCCAAGAAGGTGCGGGAGCGACTGGTGGATCAGTACGGATTGAGCAATTGGAAGGTGTGCCGTTTCAAGGGCTTCAAGGCCTTGGAGAGCCCAATGTTCAGCCTGTGAAACGTTGTTTACGCCATCGGCGAACCAAGCCATTTGCGCATATAGGTACGAAGTGTTCGACTCGTTAAATAGGTGACCGAATCGAGTCAGGTCACCTAGAAAGAGCCTGCTTTGAGGCGGTGCATAGTGCTGTCCGTTAGGAAGGGATGCGGGCGGATGGCCGGTCCTGGCGAGTATCATGAAGTAACCCGTGCAATGTCCGAAAATCATGAATAGGCCATTGCGGCGGAAATCATCAGTTGTGACTTTTAGTAACTCCTTGGCAGCTAGGTTCCATGTGTCGAATGCCTGTGATAGGCCGTGTGTTTGCCACAGTGCGATCGCCAGTTCGGCTAGAGCCTTTACGCGCTCTGTGGGGCCAATTGTTGAGGACTCATCTGTAATGGAAACGGCCTTTTGGGCTAATGAGATTCGATCTGGATTTCCTGTCTTGGTCGCTGCATAACTTGCTTCCAGGTGTGCAAGCATGCGTTCGACCGGCAATTCAGAGCCAGTGTACTGAGTGGCGGAAATGAGGTGGTGAAATGCCTCTGGCCACATGTTCTTGTAGGCTAGATTTCGCCCGATGCATTCGTTGATCATGAATGCTGGAAGAGAGTCTGTGGTATGGATTTTGAGCTCTTCTCGGGCAAGAACGATTGCTTCTTGGGGCTGAGACTCGACTTCTGCTTTGATTGCGATGAGGGCGCGCATCGCGGCTGCAGACAATTCGGGACGCTTGAGTCGTCTTGCCTTGTCATGCCAGTGAGTTAATGTAGCGATGATCGATGGCCAATCCTGGAGGCGCGGATCTTTGTCCTGCTCGTGGAGCCAGAGTTGATCGACCATTAGCATGGTGCCGCGGTTGGCCATTTGGCTTTGCAGGGCAGTGCTCTGCTGTTCTGGACTAAGCGCCTCGAAAATGGAAATCCAATCCTCTAGATTTGAGACGGAACGCACGCTGGTCGCCATGACCCAAAGGGCCCATTCTACGTGAGAGGGCAGATCCAAGGCTGCCGAAGAGCGCTCCGCTGGCAGGGTTGACCGCCAAGCTCGAAGTGCTGCTTTGGAGTATTTGAAGTTCCGCTCCGGCGCTGAGCTGGTGTTGGCTGAAATTGCATGGGTGCATGCGATAATCACAGCCTCGCTTTCTTTCGGACCTGCGGCTGTGAGTAGAGCGTCCAGGTCCCCTAATATGAAGTCAACGGGCAGAGAATAGGCTTCTCTTGCTTGGGTCTGAACGCCGCGAAGAACTAGCTTGGCGTCAAGCCTCATGTTGGAGGGGAGTGGCGAGTCTGCCCAAAGACTCAGCCACGTACTGTAGCGCCAAGACGAAGAAGTTTTATGCTTGAGTAGCATCGCTAGGCCGGCGAGAAGCAAGGTTGCTGCTCGCTCGGCTAGGTCGGCCGCCGTGAAATATATGATGCATCGGTCAACGTCTGCTGGGGCGATGACTCCGCGGCTAAGGATCGACTCGCCCAGAGAACGATTGATTAGCTGAAATCTTGCGGTAGGAAGATTGACCTTGCCGAACTGTTTGAGGAGGGGGGAGAGCGAATATGTCTGGTGGTCTTCTGGTTGCAGCCAGAGGCCAGTAAGTTCGGCAGTATGTTCAAATGGGTGCTCTATGGATGGGGAAACGGCGCAAATCGTGCGAATTTCTTGTTCAGATATTGAACCGACCACGATGTCTAGTCGGTATAAAAGTTCGCGCGACTCTGGTTCTGATACTGTCGATTTAATGATCGATTGAATTTCGGCTTGGATCGGTTGCGCGTAGTCTCGGCGAAATATGCCGGTGAGCGTCGAGTCATCGGATATTGCCCAGTTTGCCTTTTTTAGATACCGAGACATTGCTTGGAGCAGTGTGGGGTGGCCGCCTGCGAGAGCATTTAGGGTCTCGATAAGTTTGCTGTTCTCCAGAAAATCCGATGGCGCCTGTGTGCTGGCGAATAGCGACTTGGCCTCGCTGTCTGTGAATCTCGGTGTGGGTATTGATTCGATATGGATGCCTAGTAAATCTAGTAGTTGGATGGGTAGTTGGTGGTTGCTGGTTGAAAATAGCTGAATGTGGCTTGTTGATTTGTTCTGCGTTAGGTCGGTTAGATGGTCTGATAATAGGTCTCCATGCCGAATGCGAGGTAGGTCGTCTAGGACAAGTAATGGGTGGTGGTCTGCTTCTGGCGTAAAGGTACTCGTTGTATTAAAGATAAGCGTTGAGGCTGCCTCTGTGGAAAGACCCCGCAGTCGAAGCCAATGTAGGCGTGGTAGGTGGTGTTCGCCCAACCGCCTAGCTAGTTGCGTTTTTCCAGCGCCATGATCACCTGTTAGAGCTACCCATGTTTTTGTGTCTAGGGATTGAAGGAGCTTTTCCAGCAGTTCTGGTCGCTCTGCGCCCGGCACTATCGGCGGGTAGGATTTTGTGTTCGTGCGAGTTGGGGCGTATTTGATTTGCGGGGTTTGTTGGTGTTCGGAAATCAGGTTGTTTACTGCTGTGTCAATTTCGCCAAGGGCGAGTTGCTGCTGGGAGAGAATTGCTTCTACGTCGCCCATTCTCGAGTTGAGGGCTGATAGTAGATTTTGGGTGATGTTGATGCGCTGGATCGAGGTTTGATCGAGGCCAAGCCCTGCAATAACGTTTTTTAAGTCGGGTGGAGATAGACTTTTGAGGCCGCTTTGGCTGAGTGTCGCGAAGACATGGGCAAAGGCTCGCTCGTAGGCCGCTGTTGCTTCGTTGGTGGTGGCGGCGTGTCTTTCGAGTAGTTTTTCGGTGATTTGCTCTCTGAGGTTGCGTGTCTCTCCGACTCCAAAACTCCATTCAATACTTTTTATGAATGTTGAGGCATCCTCTGAGGTCGCAGTCTTGGTGAAATTTACGAACGAATCCCATGTGCTTGGGGCTAAGTCGTCAGGGCGTGATAGGTTTTGCAGTCCGAACAGCAGCTTTGGAAGGCTGGGGTCTTCACTGATTGATGCTAATGACTTGCTGCTTAGGTCCATCCAGACCTGTAGGGCTCGCTGTCGCGGCGTGAACAGATTTGGTCGTTCGTAAGTGGGCTGTGCGTTTGTTATGTATCGAAGTGTTATGTTTTTGTTTGCGTTTAGCTTTAAGTGTTCATGTGCGCTTGCTAGGAAGCCAACTACTGCGCTGTCTCTGAGGGTTGTCTTGTTGTCTCGGTGCTTGACTTGCTCAAGGAGGCGATGGGTTTCTTCCTCTGGTGCGTCAAATGCATGGGTAACTGTGTCGATATCTTCACCCAGCTCAAGTAGCAGAACTTGGTGCGGTTGAAGTGAAAGCCAGCGTAGAATGGTTAGATCTGCTTGATAGACGAAGCCGCGAATTGTTGCCCAGGCGTCTCGGTTTCTGATGTTTTTGAAGTCGTTCATGATGCGAAGGTGCCGCAGTTCATGATGGTCTGCGGATGCTTGTTGTGGCGGGTTTGGATTTTGCCATGTGACTGGGACTGGGGCACTAGGACAAGCTTACCGTCCGCTAGAGGCTAGTTCCTCAACAGCCACACCGTGAAGGTGTGCAGCCTCCGGCCCCGGAACACCCCCGTGAGCTTCACGGGGCCTTCCACCGCCCCAAAGCGCTGCACCAGCTCCTCCGGCGGCGCCGCGCCGTTCTCCGAACACCACAGCACGTCCTGCCCGGGCTTCAACTCCAGCTCAGGCCAGACGTCGTACTGGCTCTTGCGCCGTGACGGCCCCACCGTGTCCGTCTCCGCGCCCGTCGCGTACGCCACCTGCGAGGCCAGCTGGTACGTGGGCGCGTAGACCGCCGTGAGACCCGGCGCCATGCCCGGGAACAACTGCTCCGGCGCCTTCAACTTCTCCAGCACGCCCCAGCCGTGCGTCCTCGCCAGCACCACATCGCGCTCGAACGTCAGCACCGGGAACAGCAGGTGCGACGTCACCGCCAGCACCACCGCCATCCCGCTCCACGCCGCCGCCCGCTGCCACACCGGCCGCATCCCCGCGACGCCAATGCAGGCCGCCACGTACGCCGCCGCAGGCCAGTTCGCCTCGCCCCGCGTCTTCGCCGCCGCGTAGCCGAAGAACAGCAGCGGAATCACTGCCGCCATGCGCAAGAGGAACTGCTCCTTCGGCCCTCGCACCGCGTACACCAGCGCCAGCGGGAACAGCACCGGCCCTCCCATGGCGAACTGCCCCGCGACGTACTCGCCGAACGTCGCCCACCCGCCGCTTCCGCCCAGGCCGTGGTTCAGCTGGAACTTGAAGCCCACCCAGTCATGGCTCGCGTTCCACAGCACCACCGGCAGGAAGCACAGCAATCCAAGCCCCGCCGTGAGCCACGCCCCCGCCGGCAGCCTCCGCGCCCGCAGCGCCGCGACCATGAACGCGAGCCCCAGCAGCACGGATGGATATTTCGACAGCAGCGCGAGCCCACACGTCAGCCCCGCCAGCACCCACTTCTCGCGGTACAGCGCCCACAACCCCAGCGCCCAGAACAGCAACATGGGGGAGTCCGGGGTGGCCCAGACACCGGAGAGGATGCCCACCGGCACCGCGCTCCACAGCGCCAGGGCCCGCCACGCCGCGTCGCGGGAGCGGTACACGTCCAGGGCCAGGCCCCACACCGCCACGCCCGTCCCCAGCCCGCACAGGAGCGCCGTCCCCCGGATGCCCAGCGCGGCGATGAGCCACGCCACCATCGGCGGATGGTCGAAATATCCCCATGCGAGATGCCGGGCCCATTGCCAGTAATAGGCTTCGTCGAAGTAGACGTCCGTTCCCAGCGCCAGCGCGAGCCGCACCCCCACGCCCAGGGCCACCAGGACGAGGCACGTCTTCATTCCCGGGCCGGGGCTGGAGTGGGCGGACGCACGCACGCCCCCGGACAAAGCGCACCGGAAGGCCGTTGGCCAGCAGGGAGTGAGGCCATTTCAGCTTGCCCCCGCGCACCCAGGCTCACAATGTGAAGGGCCCCGAAGCCGCTTCGCACCGGGAGTACCCCATGGATGACCGTCCCCCCTCTGGAAAAACCAACCGTCTGGCCCAGGAGCCGTCGCCGTACCTGCGCCAGCACGCCACGAATCCCGTGGACTGGTACCCCTGGGGGGATGAAGCCCTGGCCCGCGCCCGCGCGGAGAACAAGCCCATCCTGCTCTCCGTGGGCTACTCCGCGTGCCACTGGTGCCACGTCATGGCGCACGAGTCCTTCGAGGACCCCGACATCGCGCGCCTGATGAACGAGGGCTTCATCAACATCAAGGTCGACCGCGAGGAGCGCCCCGACCTTGACCAGATTTATCAAGGCGTCGTGCAGCTCATGGGGCAGGGCGGGGGCTGGCCCCTCACCGTGTTCCTCACCCCGGACCTGCGCCCCTTCTACGGCGGCACCTACTTCCCCCCGTCGGACCGCTACGGCCGGCCCGGCTTCCCGCGCCTGCTCTCCGCGCTGCGCGACGCGTGGGTGAACAAGGCCAGCGACATCGAGGAGCAGGCCAGCCGCTTCCAGGAGGGGCTGGGAGAGCTGTCCACGCACGGCCTGGACGCCGCCCCCGCGCACCTGTCCGCGGAGGACATCGTGGCCATGGGCCAGTCCATGCTCAAGCGCATGGACCCGGTGAACGGCGGCTTCGGCAACGCCCCCAAGTTCCCCAACCCCATGAACGTCGCGCTGCTCTTGCGCGCGTGGCGCCGTGGCGGCGGCGAGCCCCTGAAGGCGGCGGTGTTCCGCACGCTGGAGCGCATGGCCCTGGGCGGCATCTACGACCAGCTGGGCGGCGGCTTCCACCGCTACTCGGTGGACGAGCGCTGGCTGGTGCCCCACTTCGAGAAGATGCTCTACGACAACGCCCAGCTGCTGCACCTGTACTCGGAAGCAGAGCAGGTGGAGTCACGGCCGCTCTGGCGCAAGGTCGTGGAGGAGACCGTCGAGTACGTGCGCCGCGAGATGACCGACCCGGCCGGCGGCTTCTACGCCACGCAGGACGCGGACAGCGAGGGCGAGGAGGGGAAGTTCTTCGTCTGGCGCCCCGAGGAGGTCCGCGCGGCCCTGGCCGTGGGCCCGCAGGCGGACACCGTGCTGCGCCACTTCGGCATCAAGTCCGGCGGCAACTTCGAGCACGGCGCCACGGTGCTGGAGGTCGTCGTCCCCGTGGAGCAGCTCGCGAAGGAGCAGGGCCGCCCCGTGGACGCGGTGGAGCAGGAGCTGGCGGAGGCGCGCCGCGTCCTCTTCCTCCTGCGCGAGCAGCGCGTGAAGCCGGGCCGCGACGACAAGATCCTGGCGGGCTGGAACGGGCTGATGATCCGCGGGCTCGCGCTGGCCTCCCGCGTGTTCAACCGCCCGGACTGGGCGAGGCTCGCGGCGAACGCGGCGGACTTCGTGCTCGCGAACATGTGGGACGGCAAGCGGCTGTTGCGCTCGTACCAGCACGGCCAGGGCCGCATCGACGGCTTCCTGGAGGACTACGGCGACTTCGCCGCGGGGCTCACCGCGCTCTATCAGGCGACGTTCGACGCGAAGTACCTGGACGCGGCGGACGCGCTCGCGCACCGCGCGGTGGAGCTGTTCTGGGACGAGGAGAAGCAGGCGTACCTCTCCGCGCCCCGCGGACAGAAGGACCTGGTGGTGGCGGCCTACTGCCTCTTCGACAACGCCTTCCCGGCCGGTGCGTCCACGCTCACCGAGGCCCAGGTGGCGCTCTCCGCGCTCACCGGCGACGTGTGCCACCTGGACCACCCGGAGCACTACGTCGCCAAGCTGCATGATCAGCTGGTGCGAAACCCCATGGGCTACGGCCACCTGGCGCTCGCGGCGGACTCGCTGCTGGACGGCGCGTCAGGCGTCACCTTCGCGGGCACGCGCGAGGCGGTGGCCCCGCTGCTGGCGTCCGCGAACCGCACCTACGCGCCGGTGTTCTCCTTCGGCTGGCACGACACCAGCGCCCCGCCGCCCGCGCGCCTCCAGGAGCTCTTCGCGGGCCGCGAGCCGGTGGAAGGCAAGGGCGCCGCGTACCTCTGCCGCGGCTTCGTCTGCGAGCGGCCCATCACGGAAGCGGGCCTGCTCGCGGAGCGCCTGCTGGCGGCCCCGGGCCACTGAAACGCGGCCCGGGACGCGCGGGCGCTACTTCACGTCCGTGACCTGCAACGCCCCGATGAGGGGCGTGATCTCCGCGTTGCCCTCGTAGCCCACGTAGAAGTGGGTGGCGTCCGCGACGGGCTGGTTGAAGGTGGGGTCCAGCTGGGTCCACTCGCCCACGTAGGCCTCCACCCACTCGTGCCAGTACAGCGCGGGCACGCCGTCGGAGTTCACCATGTAGATGACGCCGTCCACGCGGCGGGCGGGGATGCCGGACGCGCGCAGCATCGCCACCGTGAGCAGCGAGTGCTCCGTGCAGTCGCCCTTCTTCTGGCGCAGCACGTCCGTGGCCCGGTCCGCGCTGGCGCCGTAGTCCTTCTGCAGGTTGCTGTACACCCACGCGGACAGCATCCGCGCCGCCGTGTACGCGTCCTTCTCGTCGCGGATGATGCTCCGGGCCTGCGCCTTGATGGCCGGCGCGTCCGCCTCCACCGCGAGCGTGGACTTGAGGTTCTCCCCCTTGTCGGGGTCCGCCACCGGGCGGGCCACGCGGCCCTTGGGCGAAGGCGGCGCCGCCATCAGCGTCACCTCCACGCGGCCGTCCGGCAGCCGGCGGAACTTCTGCCGGTACGTGTCCTGCTGGAACTTCTCCGGCAGGTTCTTCATCACCAGCTTCACCTGGCCGGGCACCTCGCGCGCCTTCGCGGGCAAGGGCTGCGGCAGCACCACGCGCGTGAGGCCGAACACCTCCACCAGGTCCAGCCGCTTCGCCACCGTCTCCGACTCGGCGCGCGCCTGCATCGTCTGGCCGAAGTCCACCCGCACCATCTTGCCGTCCGACGTCAGGAAGGCCGTCACCGGCACCTTCTCCTTGTCCGACAGCGTGCTCACCCGCGACAGCTTCACCTTCACGCCGCCCAGCATCTGCTCCTCGGGCGCCTCCACCGTCGTGACGGTGCGGTAGCCCTCCAGGTCCGTGCCGTCCAGCGCCACGCCCTCCACCTTCTGGCCGCGCAGGAGCGCCACGCGCGCCTGGTCCGCGTCCTCCACCGTCTCCTTGGGCACGGGCAGCGGCTTGAGCAGTTCATCCGGCTGGCCCGGGCGCTTGCGCACCACGCGCAGGGCGTCACCCGTCACCGTGCCCACCAGCTCGTTGTCCCCGCCGTCGCCCTTCTGCGTGACGGTGAAGGACAGCAGCTTGCCGCCCGGCTTCGCTTCGTAGACGCGCACCTCGCGGTGCACGCGCTCCGACACGCGCGTGCCCACCTGCGCCTTGAAGATGAGCTCGTTGATGCTCTGCACCTTGTTGCCCGGCAGCGCCTTCAGGTCGGTGAAGAACCAGCCCACCTTCTTGTCCATCAGGTACAGGCCGAAGTACTCGCCGCCCTTGGGGCGCGGGGCCTTCAGCACGTCGGAAACCTGCTCCTGCGCCTGCGGGGCGCCGGAGGTTTTCGCCTGGGCCTTGGCCGCCGCGGCCTTCGCCTGGTGCTTCAGCGCGGCGGGCGCCTGGGCCCAGGCGGGGGAGGGGCCCCTGTCAGCAGGGCGAGCAGGCTCAACAATCCCAGACGGGTGCGTCGCATCGGTCGGTTCATGGAAGGCATCTGCCCCCTCCTGACGGGGACCCGGGCGGCGTCTTCACGCCCAGGGGTTGGACGGCGGGGGACTACAGGCGCTTGGTCAGGATGATGAGGTCGTCGCCCTGCTTGTAGAAGTCCTTGATGCGCGCTTCCTCGCCGTACTTCATGGAGGCATAGAAGCCGCGCGTGGGGCCGTAGGCCTCCGTGGCGCTCGTCTCCACGCGGATGATGCGCGCCTTGCGGCGGCGCAGGTCGGCCTCCATGGCGGAGATGAGCCCCGCGCCGATGCCCTGGCCCCGGACTTCCGGCGCGGAGGCGATCCAGTACAGGTCGAAGGTGTTCTCCGTCATCGGCGTGGGGCCGTAGCAGCAGTAGCCCACCAGCCCGCCCCCGTCCTGCCCGCGGTCCGCCACCAGGATGGTGTAGTCGCGGTTGCCCGCGGTGAGCGCGGTGTCAACCAGCTCGATGGCGCAGTCCTGCTCCTCCTGCGAGAAGGTTTCGATTCGCCGGATCAGCGCGGCGAGCGGTTCCCGGTCCTTTCTTTCGAGTGTGCGGATTTCCATGGGCTCTTTCGAGAGCGACCTCCACGATTCGCGAGGCCAGGGTCGCGTAGTCCATGCCGGCGGCCTGCGCCGCCTTCGCGAACCCCGCGCCTGGGTGAAGGTCGCAGTTGGGGTTGATGTCGATGACGTACGGCACACCCTCGGGCGACACCCGAAGGTCCACGCGTCCATAGTCCTGGCAATCCAGCGCTGCAAATGCTTCCAGCGCCGTCTGGATGCAACGCGCTTCCTGCACTGCGTCGAGCCGGCAGGGCCCCGTGGGCGAGTCCCGGTACTCTGGCGACGCCTCCTCCCACTTGGCCCGGTACGACACGATGTTCGGCCGGTTGTCGAACGCGCGGCCGAAGTGGATCTCCGTGAGCGGCAGCGCCTGGCGGGGGCTGTTGCCCAGCAGCGGCACGTAGACCTCCCGTCCCGCGATGAACTGCTCCACGAGCGCGGGCTGGTGGAAGGTGCGCAGCACGGACTCGCACGCCCGCACGAGCGCCGAGCGCTCCGTCACCACGGAGTCGAAGTCCATGCCCACGCTGGCGTCCTCGCGCGCGGGCTTCACGATGAGCGGCCACGGCAGGTCCACCGCCAGGGCGTCCTCGCGCTTCTTCACCAGGAAGGAGGCGGGCGTGGAGACGCCGTGGGCGCGCAGGATGTCCTTGGCCTTGGGCTTGTGCAGCGCCAGCCCCAGCGACAGGGCGGACGAGCCGGTGTACGGCAGCCCCAGCGCGTCCAGGAGGCAGGGGACGGCCATCTCCCCGCGGCTGTCGGCGGCCAGCGACTCGCAGAGGTTCACCACGAGGTCGGGCTGGAGGAGGCGCAGGGCCTCCATGAAGTCCAGCTTGTCGCCTTCGATGGCGAGCGGCTCGGCGTTCACGCCGTCCCGGCTCAGCGCGTGGGCCAGGCTCTCGGCCACCCGGACCACGTCCTCGCGGGCTTCGCGCCCGGGGTCGTCCTCGAGGAGGTCGTGGTCACGATTGTGCAGCAGGATGATGTGCATTCGGAGTGACCCGAGGGTTAGCACGTCCCCAGGGACCTTCCCAGCCTGTGACGTGGTGGCCGGTCGGCCCCTCACAGGGCTACCGCCTGTCAGGGTATGCGCTACGGTGGGTGACCTGTAGGAGCAGTTCCGGGCTCCTTGGGTGAGCAGGGGCCCGGCAAGGACGACATGCGGATCCGCGACCCCATCCACGGCGTCATCCCGGTGAGCGACCCGGAGAAGGCCGTCATCGACAGCCGCTTCTACCAGCGCCTGCGCTACGTGCGGCAGCTGGGCTTCGGGGACCTGGCCTTCCCCGGCGCCACCCACACCCGCCACGCCCACAGCCTGGGCGCCATGTACGTCGCCTCGCGCGTCTTCAACGCCGTGGCCAGCCGGTCCGACCTGCCGGACGATGTGCGTGAACATTTCTGCACCGCCGTGCGCCTGGCGGTGCTCTGCCACGACCTGGGGCACATGCCCTTCTCCCACGCGTCCGAGCGCATCGCGCCCCGGCGGTCGCTGCTGCGGCTGCCCGGCTGGCTGGACTCCGTGGCGGAAGGCGAGCAGGCGACCCACGAGGACTACACGGCGAAGCTGCTCCTGGACAGCTCGCTGACGGACATCATCCAGAAGGAGTTCGGCCCGCGCGGCATCACCCCCATGGCGGCGGTGGCGCTCATCACCGGCGCGAAGCCGCCCAGGGACCCGGGCTTCACGCACAAGGGCGTGGACTGGATGCCGCTGTTGCGCGCCATCGTCTCCGGCGAGCTGGACGCGGACCGGATGGACTACCTGTTGCGCGACTCGTTCTACACGGGCGTGAACTACGGCCGGTACGACATGGATTGGATCGTCTCCAACCTGAACCCGGCGGTGAAGGACGGGCGGGCGGTGCTGGCCCTGTCGCGCGCGGCGGCGTTCGCGTTCGAGGACTTCCTGCTCAGCCGCTACCACATGTTCGTGTCGGTGTACCTGCACCACACGTCCGTGAACTTCGACCACATGCTGCGCCGGTACTACGAGGAGACGCCCGGCGAGTTCGAGATTCCGCACGACCCGGAGGCCTTCCTGCTCTGCGACGACGCGGCGCTCTGGTACACGCTGCGCCGGTCGAAGAACCGGTGGGCGGAGCGCATCAGCCGGCGGCAGGGCTTCAAGCTGCTGGCGCAGTTCACGGAGCGCGACACGGGCTACGACCTGGAGGTGCTCAACAGCGCGCTCACCAGCGGCGGCTTCGAGCACTACACCGTGCAGTCCAAGGGGGCGCTCAGCAAGTACGTGGGGTCTTCCGCGACCGGGGGCAGCCCGGGGTTGTTCATCCTGGACGTGTCCACGGGGCGGCTGACGGAGGTGGCGCGCTACACGCCGCTCTACCAGCGCTACAGTGGCGCGGTGCGACTGACGCGGCTCTACGTCCGGCCGGACCAGGCGGAGCGGGCGCGCGAGATGATGGGCCGGATGCTCGGCCAGACGACGCAGTCCTGAAGGACGACGGTGCAACCATGAGCGAGCCCCTTCCCGGCATGGGCCTCTTCGGGCCCCACACCCCCGTGGAGCCCCGGCCCTCCTCGGTGGTCATCCTCTACCGCCGCGCGCATTCGGGCGTGGAGGTGTTCTGGGTGAAGCGCGAGCGCGCGCTCACCTTCGCGGGCGGCTTCCAGGCCTTCCCCGGCGGCAAGCTGGACCCGGACGACCACGACGTGCCCGTGCTGGGCGCGCAGGGCGAGGAGGCCGCGCTGAGGTCCGCGGCGGCGCGCGAGTTGTTCGAGGAGGCGGGCGTGCTGGTGGCGGAAGGGGCGCGCGCGCTGTCGCCCAGGCGCTGGAGGAGGGACGCGCGGCGCTGCTCGCGGGCACGGTGAAGTGGAGCGAGTGGCTGGTGCGCCACACGCTGTGCTTACGCGCGGAGGACCTCAAGCCCGCGGGGCGCTGGGTGACGCCGCCGGCCATCCCGGTGCGCTTCGACACGCGCTTCTACCTGGTGGAGCTGCCGGAGGGCGCCGCCGCGAGCATCATCCCCGGCGAGCTGACGGAGGGCGCGTGGATCCGCCCGGAGGACGGGCTGTCGCGCTGGAGCGACGGCACGGCGCTCCTGCACCCGCCCGCGCAGCACGCGCTGCAGGTGCTGTCGGAGTTCACGGACGAAGCCGACGCGCGCGCGAAGCTGTGCACGCCGCCGTACTGCCCGGGCTACGTGGCCCAGCGCATCGAGTTCCAGCGCGGCGTGCGCGTGGTGGCGCTGGAGACGCCCACGCTGCCGCCGGCGACGCACACGAACGCGTACGTGCTGGGCACGGGCGACCTGCTCATCGTGGACCCGGGTTCGTCGGACGTGAAGCAGTACGCGAAGCTGCTGTCGCTGGTGGCGGGCCTGAAGGCGGAAGGGGCGAGGCCGGTGGCGGTGGTGCTCACCCACCACCACGGCGACCACGTGGGCGGCGCGTTCGCGGTGAAGGAGCGGCTGGGCATCCCGCTCTGGTGCCACGCGCGCACGGCGGACCGGCTGGACTTCCCGGTGGAGCGGCTGCTGGAGGACGGCGAGGTGCTGAACCTGGACGGCCCCCTGGTGCAGCGCTGGCACGTGCTGCACACGCCGGGGCACGCGCGCGGGCACGTGTGCCTGGTGGACTCGCGCAGCAAGTCCGCCATCGTGGGCGACATGGTGGCGAGCGTGGGCTCCATCGTCATCGACCCGCCGGAGGGCAACATGGTGGACTACCTTGAGCAGCTGAAGCGGCTGCGCGACTGGCCCGTCACCACGCTGTACCCCGCGCACGGCTCGCCGGTGCCGGACGGCCCGGGCAAGCTGAACGAGTACCTGCGCCACCGCGCCCAGCGCGAGGCCCTGGTCCTGGAGGCGGTGCCCGCGACGGGCGCGACGCTGGCGGAGGTGGTGGCCACGGCCTACGCGGACACGCCGCCCCTCCTGCACCCGGTGGCGGAGCGCAGCGCCCTGGCCTCGCTGGAGAAGCTGGTGGCCGAAGGCCGCGTGCGCGAGGACTCCTTCACCTGGTTCCGCGTGGGGGCCTGACGCGGCGGCGGCGGGAACGCCTAGAAGCTGCCCATCAGGCCCAGGTGCGGGCCCTTGCTGCTGTAGGTGGCCACGGGCATCAGGCTCACGGAGGGCGTGGAGGAGGCGTGCTCCTCGGCCTCCAGGCGCAGCGCCTTGCCGTGGGACAGTTCGAAGCCCGCGCTCGCGCCCACCACCGGCAGGATGAAGAGGGCCGCGTTGACGGCCGGGGGCGCTTCGGTGCCGCCGCTGTTCACCAGCGTGAGCGCCAGGAACGTCGCGCCCCAGCCCACCATGCTCCCGGCCACCGTGGGGCCCACGCGTCCGCGTCCGCCCATGAACCGGCCGCCCGCGTAGGTGCCCACCGGGATGCCGATGAGGCCTCCCGCCGCGGCGCCCGCGACGGCCATCACCAGGCACTCGTCACAGCCCACCGTGGCGGACCCCAGCAGGTAGCCCACGGAGCCCAGCACCGTCGCGCCCACCACGCCGCCCGCCGCGCCGCCCAGCACCTCCACCGCCACGCGCGGCACGGGGTCCTTCGCGGGCGCGGCCTTCAGGGACGGCAGCGCTTCCGGCGTGACGGACGCGCGCGTGGGCGTCTCCTCCTCCTGGGGGACGTCCGGGGGAGGCGGCACGTCCTCGACCGGCGCGCCCACCAGCGGTGGCGCCGTGAGGCTCCCGGCGGGAGCCCGGGCCGGCTCGGAGGGGGCCTCCTGGGCGGAGGCCAGGCCCGACACGAGCACCAGGGCGAGGAGTGGGGACAGGCGGGGGAGCTTCACCAGGGCCCACGCTACCGCAAGGGCGGCGTCGGCGTCGCCCCGTCCCCGGAGGCCGGGCGTCTCCACGCGGGGCCGGCGGCGCAGGCCCGGTAGGACGAGCGGCGCCACGGCCAGCAGCGCCTGCGGCACCAGCGACAGGGCGTCCGGGTACACCCCCAGCATGTCCACGTAGAGGAAGCGCACCGGCACCAGCGGCAGCGCGCCCACCTCCTGCAGCGAGTGGATGCCCTTGCCCAGCAGCATCACCGCCGTCACCACCATCACCACCGTGGAGAGGTTGAAGAGCGTCTTCATGGGCAGCCGGTAGCCCATGCGGTTGATGAAGAGCACCAGCACCGCCAGCGCCGCGATGCCCGCCACCACGCCCCAGACCACGCCCGCCGCGGAGTCCACCGCCAGGCCCTGGAGGAAGATGGCCGTCTCGAAGCTCTCGCGCAGCACGGACGTGAACGCGATGACGAACAGGCCCACCGTGCTGCCCCGGCCCAGCGCGCCCTGCATCTTCTGGCGCAGCTCCCCCATGAAGTGGCTCACGTTGGCGCGCGCGTTGAGCCACAGCGCCGCGTACAGCAGCATGCCCACGGCGACGAGCGCGGTGACGCCCTCCAGCCACTCGCGCTGCGCGCCGGCCAGCAGCTTGCGGCCCAGGATGTACGCCAGGGCGCCGGCGATGAGCGCGGACACCCAGCCCGCGTGCACCACGCGCACCTGGTCCATGGCCTTCATCTTCTTCAGCGCGGCCAGCAGCGCCGTGACGATGATGGTCGCCTCGAAGCCCTCGCGCAGCAGGATGAGCAGCGTCAGCCACATCACCGACAGGAGGTCCGTCGTGCTGCCGGTGGACTTGCGCGCCTGGTCCAGCAGCGACAGCAGCTCCCGCCCCTCGTCCTGGAGGTGCGGGCTCTTGTGCTCGGCGGCGAGCCGCGCCTGGAGGAACGCCTCCTCCAGCTTCTGGGTGAGCGCCGGGTCGCGCCCGCGCAGCTTGGGCTCCACCGGCTCCAGGCCGTTCAGGTACGCGTCCAGGAGCGCCGTCTTCGCGGCCGCGTAGTCGCCGTCCGCGCCCAGGCGCAGCGCGTGGCCCACCGCCGCGCGCGCGTTGAGCAGCACCTTCTCCTCGTCCGCGTCCGGCATGTTCCGGCGCAGGCACGCCACCTTGTCCGCGCCGAACGCCTTCGCCAGCTCCGCGTCCGTGGACGTGGCCAGCCGCTCCAGCGACACGTTGGGCGGCTCGCCCTGGCACGGCGGCTGGCGCAGCGTGAAGACGAAGAAGGCCAGCGACCAGCGGTCGTCCTCGGTGAGCGTGGGGTAGGCCGGCATCGCGGTGCCGGGCACGCCGAAGCTGGTGGTGTTGAACGCCTTGTAGGGCGTCAGGCCGTCCTCCATCAGCTCCGGGTCGTGGAAGTCCGCCGGCCCAGGCTCCATGGTGGCCGCGATGGACACGTCCGCCTTGCCTTGCGCGCCGTGGCACGCCGAGCAGTTGGCCTGGAACAGCTTCTTGCCGTGCTCCAGGTCCGGCGCCACGCGAGGGCTGCGCGCCAGGCCCCCCGCCAGCACCAGGCTCTCCACCAGCTCACCGCAGTCGCGGCTCACGCCCTCCGGGTCCGCGGCCTCGTTGACGCGCGCCTGGATGGCCTCCACGCGCGGCACGAACGTGGCCGCCGCCGGGCCCAGGTCCTTCGCCGCCGACAGCGCCTCCGCCGCGAAGCTCTTCTGCTCCGTCAGCTCGAACTCCGACTTCGACGACACCGCCGCCGGGTAGTCCGCCTGGAGGTACTGGAGGATGCCCACCAGCCGGTGCCAGGTGCGCCCCTCGTCGGACGCCGGCGCTTCGGCCCGGGCGGAAGAGGACAGCGCGACCAGCAGGCACAGCGAGAGGGCGGCGGCGTGTTTCACGTCCGCGTTCTACCAACCCCCCCCGGAGCGTTCAATTCTGCGAATCAAGATCAATTAATGGCACCCCCTCCGAAGACGGAGGGGGCGTGGGGGTCAACACTCCGGGTGTTCCCCGGGGGTGTGAGGCGCCCGCACGGCAGGTCGTTCCGGCCTTTCCCGGAACAGTGGCTAGCCCTGACGCTCGTAGGTGAGGAAACCGAAGGGCAGGTCGCCCTCCGGGTGCCGCTCCTCCTCCACCAGCCTCCATCCGGCGAGGTCCAGGGGCGGGAAGAGGGCGTCGCCGGGGAAGTCCCGCTCGATGCGGGTGAGGTAGAGCCGGTGCCACAGCGCCTGCGTCTGCGCGTAGAGGTCCGCGCCCCCGGCGATGAAGACCTCGCTGTCGCCCCGGGCCTGCGCCAGCGCTTCCTCCACGGTGTGTGCCACGCGGACGCCCTGGGGGGCGGCCCAGCCGCGCTGGCGGGTGAGGACCACGGTGGTGCGGCCGGGCAGGGGCCTGCCGATGGAGTCGTACGTCTTGCGGCCCATCACGAGGGTGTGGCCCAGGGTCAGGCGCTTGAAGCGCGCCAGGTCCTGCGGCAGGCGCCAGGGCAGGGTGTTGCCCTGGCCGATGACGCGGTTCGCCGCCATGGCGGCGATGGCGGACACGCGCGGGCTCATACGGCCACGGGCGCCTTGATGGCGGGGTGCGGGTCGTAGCCCTCCAGCGTGAAGTCCTCGTAGCGGAAGGCGAACAGGTCCTTCACGTCCGGGTTCAGGCGCATGCGCGGCAGCGGGCGCGGCTCGCGCTTCAACTGCTCCCGCGCCTGCTCCACGTGGTTGAGGTACAGGTGCGCGTCGCCAATCGTGTGGATGAACTCGTGCGGGGTGAGGCCCGTGGCCTGCGCCACCATCATCGTCAGCAGCGAGTACGACGCGATGTTGAAGGGCAGCCCCAGGAAGATGTCCGCGCTGCGCTGGTAGAGCTGGCAGGAGAGCTTTCCGTCGGCCACGTAGAACTGGAACATCACGTGGCAGGGCGGCAGCTTCATGGAGGGCACGTCCGCCACGTTCCACGCGCTCACCAGGTGCCGGCGCGAGTCCGGGTTCTTCTCCAGCCCGTCCACCAGCTGCTTCATCTGGTCCACGTGGCCGCCGTCCGGCGTGTTCCACGAGCGCCACTGGTGGCCGTACACGGGGCCCAGGCTGCCGTCGGCGCTGGCCCACTCGTCCCAGATGGTGACCCCCACCTCCTGGAGCGAGCGCACGTTCGAGTCCCCCCGGAGCATCCACAGGAGCTCATGGATGATGGACTTCAGGTGGAGCTTCTTCGTCGTCACCAGGGGGAAGCCCTGGGTGAGGTCGAAGCGGAGCTGGTGGCCGAAGAGGCTCAGCGTCCCCGTGCCGGTCCGGTCGCCCTTCTTCGTCCCGTGGTTCAGGACGTGCTCCATCAGACTCAGGTAAGGCTGCATGGGGCCCTTTTTCCCTAGGTGGGGTCGGGCAAGCGAGCAAAATATCGGCCGCTGTCCACCCGCGCACGGCGCCGCCGTGTCGCATCGTTAAACAAGGGCTGCCATGAAGATTTACACGAAGACCGGCGACGCCGGCGAGACGGGCCTCTTCGGCGGCGGCCGCGTGGCGAAGGACGACGCGCTGGTGGACGCCTACGGCGAGGTGGACGAGCTCAACGCCACGCTGGGCCTCGCGCGCACGTCCCCGCTGCCGGCGGACCTGGACCACCTGCTCCAGCGCATCCAGGACCAGCTCTTCACGGTGGGCGCGGTGCTGGCCACGCCGCCGCACACCAAGGCTGCGGCCCACATCCCGGAGCTGCGCCCGGAGTGGGTGGAGGAGATGGAGCGCCACATCGACCGCTACGAGGAGGAGCTGCCGAAGATGACGCACTTCATCCTCCCGGGAGGCGCGCCCGCGGCCGCGGCGCTGCACCTGTCGCGCACGGTGTGCCGCCGCACCGAGCGCCGGGTCGTGACGCTCCTGCGTGAGGACAAGGCGCCGCCCGCGGTGGCCATGTACTTGAACCGCCTGTCGGACCTGCTCTTCGTGGTGGCCCGGCTGGTGAACTTCCGCGCCGGCCTGCCGGACGTGAAGTGGATCCCCGAGAAGCCGACGAAGTAGCCCCGTGTACGCGACGCAACTGCCCACTGCCCGCTTGCGGCAGCTCGCCCGGGACGTGGGCTTCGACCTCATCGGCTTCGCGCGCGCGGAGCCCATCCCGCCCTCGTCGCTGATGTCGTGGCTGGAGGCTGGCTACGACGCGGACATGGACTGGATGGGGTCGCGCGCGGAGGAGCGGCTGGACGTGTCGGTGCTGCTGCCGGGCGCGCGCACGGTGCTGTCCTTCGCGAACAACTACTACCGGGACGACGCACCGTCGCAGGGCTCACCCATCGCGCGGTACGCGAGGGGCCGCGACTACCACTCCACGCTGCGCGACCGGATGAAGGCGTTCCGTAAAACCATCAACGCCTGGTACCCGGGGCTGGGCACCTACGGCGGCGTGGACAGCGGACCCATGATGGAGAAGGTGTGGGCCGCGCGCGGGGGGCTGGGCTACGTGGGCAAGAACGGCTGCCTCATCACGGAGTCGCACGGCTCCTGGGTGCTCTTGGCCACGCTCATCCTGGACGCGGAGGTGGACGCGTATCCGGACGGGCCGGTGGCGGACCGCTGCGGTTCCTGCCGGCGGTGTCTGATGGCGTGTCCCACGGGCGCGCTGGTGGGACACCGGCAGGTGGATGCGCGGGCGTGCCTGTCGTACCAGACGATTGAGAACCGCGACCGCGACGTGCCGGAGGCGTTCCGGCTCAAGTTCGACAACCTCATCTTCGGCTGCGACATCTGCCAGCAGGTGTGCCCGCTCAACCGCAAGCCGGTGTTCGCGGAGGATGACCGCTTCGTGCCCCGCGCGGTGGCGTCGCTGGGCACGCTGGAGCTGGCGGCGCTCACCCCCGAGCAATACAAGGAGCTCATCCCCGGCACGGCGCTGGCGCGCGCGCGGTACGACGGTTTGAGGCGCAACGCTGTCTATGCACTGGGGGTCGCACGGCAGGCGCACGCCCGGCCGCTGCTCGAAAAACTCAGCGGCGACGGCAGTGAACTGGTACGCAGCGCCGCACGATGGGCGCTTCTGCAACTGGAGCCGTGACGCCTCCTGCCGCGCCGCCGCTCGGGCGGGTGTACGCGGCGCTGACGGTGCAGGTGCTGATCAGCGCGGGCACGTACCTGGCCGCCAAGCGGGCGATGACGGAGCTGTCGCCGTTCACGGTGGTGCTGTGGCGCTTCCTCGTGTGCGGCGCCGCGTTCGTGGTGCTGCTCGCGGTGACGCCGGGGCGGAAGCTGCCGCCGCGACATGCGTGGAAGCGCGTGGCGCTGCTGGGGCTGATGGGCGGGCCGGTGAACCAGACGCTGTTCTTCTCCGGCCTGTCGCGCTCCACGGCGGCCCACGCGGCGCTGTTCTACGCGCTCACGCCGCTGGGCGTGTACGTGGCCAGCCTGGTGCTGGGCCGGGAGCGGGCCTCCACGCGGACCACCGCGGGCATCCTCACGGCGCTGGTGGGCGTGGTGGTGCTGCTGCTGGGCCGGGGCCTGGCGAGCGCGAGGGGCACGCTGGAGGGCGACCTGCTCATCCTCGCGGCGGTGGTGGCGTGGGTGGTCTACACGACGGAGGGCAAGCCCCTGGCCTCCGAGCATGGACCGCTGCGCGCGACGGCGTGGACGATGACGGTGGCCACGGTGTTGCAGCTGCCGCTGGTCCCGTTCGTGCTGGAGCCCGCGGCGGTGTGGGCCTCCAGCGCCGCCGCGAAGGCCTCCATCGTGTACGTGGGGCTGATGACGTCGGTGGTGGCGTACCTGCTCTGGTCCTACGCGCTGTCGAAGGTGCCCGCGTCACGCGTGGCCATCTTCTCCAACCTGCAGCCGGCGGTGACGGCGCTGGTGGCGTGGCTCTTCCTGGATGAAGCGCTGCACTGGGAGCTGGCGCTGGGCGGCGCGCTGGTGCTCGTGGGCGTGCGGCTGACGCAGACCGCGCCGGTGAAGGCCGCGCCGGTGGTGGTGCGCGCGGGCTGACGGCCCCGGCCTCAGTCGCCGTTGGGGTCCCAGTCGGAGATGTCCTTCTTGGGCTCCGGCGGGAGCGTGGGACGCGGCGGCTCCGCGATACGGGGCGGCGGCTCCTTCTTCGCCGGCGGGGGCGGAGACAGCAGGTCCTCGTTCTCCGTCCGGCTCGGCCGCGCGGGCTCGGCCACCACCGGCTTCGGCTCGGGATTGCGCGGGGCGGCTCCGAGAAGGCCTCGATGTCGGGGGCCTCGGAGCGCTGGGGCTCCGGCGCCACGGCGGGAGAGGGGGGGCGGCGGACGCGCGGGCTCCGTGGCCCGCGCGGGGACGGTGGCCTGCTGCCGCGGGCTGTACTTCGCGGGCTTCTCATCCGACGCGCGGTAGCCCCTGCGCTCCGGGGTCGGCTCCGGCGGATCATCGTAGGAGTCGCGCACCGGGCGCGCGCGCGGCTGCGGGTTCTCCTCGTCGCCGAAGGGTCCTCCTCGCGGCGGCGGTCCTTCTCCTGGATTTCGCGCAGCTTGGCCGCCTCCGTCATGCCCCGCCGGCGCTCGGGCGCGGCGTCCGGTGCGTCCGGCGCCCGGTTGTTCACCGCGTTGAACTGACGGGCACACCGGGTGCGCGTTTGCAGGCAGCCCTCGAAACAGCGCGTCAGCTTCTTGAGGGCGGCGCCGTTGCCGCCGTACTCGATGGTGCAGTCCTCCTTGCACGTGGCGGCGTCCTCCTCGCAGCCGGGCGGGACGGGGCCGGCCAGGGCAGGGGTGCCGAAGAGGACGCTGAGGACGACGAGGCGCGAAAGAAGACGCATGGCAAATGTGAAGGCTACCAGCCTTCCGCGCTTCCCGGGCGAGCCCCCCGCGATATCGTCAGGCCCACGCCCGGCGACCGGGCGAGAGGAGACGCATGCCGGCGGTCAAGGTGGGCATCATCGGGGGCCAAGCCCTCTACCAGGCCCTGGGGCTCCAGGGGCGCGGCGAACACCTCTCCGTGGAGACGCCCTTCGGGCCCCACAGCACCCCGCTCATCGCCACGGAGCTGGACGGCGTCCCCATCGTCTTCGTGTTCCGCCACGGCCAGGGCCACGTCCACAACGCCACCCGCCCCCTACCGCGCCAACCTCTTCGCCCTGAAGACGTTCGGCGTCACCCACGTCGTGGCCACCGGCACCGTGGGCAGCCTGCGCGACGCCATCCAGCCGCTCCACCTGGCCCTGCCGGATCAGGTCATCGACCGCACCTACCGCCGCCCCTGCACGTTCTACGACGACGTCGCCGTGCACGTGGAGCTGGCCCAGCCCTTCTGCGCCACCCTGCGCCAGACGCTCATCGACGCGGGCCAGAAGAGCGACACCGTGGTGCACCCTTCCGCCACCTACGTCTGCATCGAGGGCCCCTCCCTCAGCACCCAGGCGGAGAGCCAGCTGTACCGCGCGTGGGGCGCGGACCTCGTGGGGCTCACCGCCATGCCGGAGGCGCGGCTCGCGCGCGAGGCGGAGCTGCACTACGCCCTCATCGCGCTGCCCACCGACCATGACTCCTGGCGCCCGCAGCCCGTGGGCCAGGAGCCCGAGGCGCTCCTGCCGCAGTTCGCCCAGCGGCTGGACGCCGTCACCGCCCACGGCGCCGCGCTCCTGCGCCGCGCGCCTGCCCCGCATCCGCCAGCA